>WRNF01000065.1 GCA_009776715.1 Treponema sp.
CAGCGGGGTATCTGTAGAGCGTTTCATATTTTGACAGGAGCCTCGTTCGAGAGGAAATTTATTATAACATCTGTTTTAATACCTATTTACTCCTGTGCGTTGCTTCCTTTGAGCCGCTGCAAGCAGCGGGGTATTAAACCATATTTTCGAATAAAAATCCGTGTGAATCCGTGGAAAGCCTCCCTTCGGTCGGCAAGTGCAAGGAAAATTATTGTACGTCGCCGCTAAAGCGGCTTGTACTACCGTGGCTATTGTTTATATGCCTTAACAAGGCGCGAAAACCTCACATTAACGGGGCAAAAATTCTTAAAACATCCGGAATAATCTGCTGAAAAATATTGCGGGTACATTCTTCCAGCGTAATTTCATGCGAAATGGGAATGGTCTGCAAAAAATCTTCTTTTATCGAGAGAACCGAATTCCCATGATACACAAGGACGCCGCATTCAAAGTGAAGGTACAGGCTGCGAAAATCCAAATTTGCAGTGCCCACTGCTGCAATAACATCATCGCAGACAAATGTTTTGCTGTGGTTAAAGCCGGAGGTGTATTCGTACACCTTTACCCCGGCGGCAATAAGATGGCGGTAATAGGAACGGGATGCAATTGCAACAAACCATTTATCCCAGCGGTGGGGAGTAATAATCCGTACATCAACCCCGCTTTTAGCCGCCAATTCAAGAGCGCTAAGCATATTATCGTCCAATACCAGATACGGCGTATTGATATACACATATTTTTTTGCATTATTAATTATCTGCATATACACATGCTCGCTTACATTCTCGTTGTCAACAGGGCTGTCTGCATAGGGCTGAACAAAACCGTCGGGTTCTATTTCACAGGCTTTTTCTTGCCAGGGATAATATGCCGTATAACGGTCGTCAAAAATTCCAGGCTGGGTATTCCACATTTGCAAAAAAATAATGGTTAATGCCCATGCGCCCTCGCCTTCCAGCATTATTCCGGCATCCTTCCAATGGCCGAAACGGTTAATGGCATTAATATATTCATCTGCAATATTCATGCTGCCGGTAAACGCTGTTTTCCCGTCAATTGCTATTATTTTCCGGTGATCGCGGTTGTTTTGTATTGATGAAAGAATAGGCCTGAACGGATTGAACACATAACATTTAATGCCCTTCATTTCCATGTTGGTTTTAAAATTCGGCGGCAGCGTCATAAAACAGCCAAGGTCATCGTACATTAACCGTACATCCAGGCCTTCTTTTGCTTTACGTTCCAATATTGACACAATGGGGCTTAACATAACCCCTTCTGCCACAATAAAAAATTCTATAAAAATATATTTTTTTGCCTTTTCCAGTTCTACCAACACACGTTCAAAAAAGGCATCGCCCGAATCAAAATAGAAGGACCTGGTTTTGCTGAATAAAGGGAAGCCTGCATGTTTTTGCAAATAAAAAGCCTGCGGCCCAAGTTCGGGATGAATGTCGATAAGATCGTACAAACGGTTGCCGCACATAAACAGAGATACGGAACTATTATTGATATTCCTTTCCATTAGCCGTCTGAATTTGCGGGGGTGCGACTGTAAATAAAAAAACAGGTACATAATTCCGCCAAAAATAGGAACCAGCATGATTAAAAAAATCCACGTTAACTTAAATCCGGCTTTTGTTTTCTTGCTCAGCATATGTATGCAGACTCCTATACTGATTACCGCCAAAATCAGGCTTACATACTGAAAATATATGCTTGGTATGGCAACCAAAAGCACAAGAAATGCAATTTGGATTAAAAGAGCAAACATTACATACGCTCTTCTGCGGAAAACCACATACCTTAGTTTCTTTTTCATGGCATTAACTATAACATAAAGAACGGACTTATTCGATAACCCTGTTGAGTTGCCGAACAACTCTTAATCAAAAAATTGGAATACAATCAACAAGTACATTGCATAGAAACAGTTTTTAGAATAAAATATCAACATGAACAATAACCCCTTTTCGGTGCTGGATTTAATTGACATTGATCTTAAAGAACAGAATTCATTAAAACTCCGTTGTATAGGCGGAAGAAAAGGGCTTGTAAAAGAAATTAATATTCCCGATTTAAACCGCCCTATGGGAGCAATAATGGGCTTTTTTGATGATTTTGCCTTTAAACGGATTCAAATTTTTGGCAGAGGGGAGGTGTCCTATTTGCGCAAACTGGAAAAAACCGGCAGCTTGCAGACAATTCATGAATTTTTTAAAAACCCTATCCCTTGCTGTATTTTTACCCATAGCCTTAGCCCGCATAAAGATTTTTTGGAAATTGCCGAAGAATCCCAGGTGCCTGTTTTGCAGACAGAATTAGGGACAGCAGATTTTTCTGCGAGGATTATGCGCATTCTGGCGGAAATTTTTGCGCCCCGCAAAAGCATCCATGGAGTATTGGTAGAAGTTTTTGGGCTGGGAATATTAATTTTGGGCGATTCGGGAGTGGGAAAAAGCGAAACAGCGNTGGAGCTTATACACAGAGGGCACCGGCTTGTTGCGGATGACGTGGTAGATTTGCATTGCGTTAACGGCAATATTTTAATGGGAGCAGGGGCCAATAAAATTATAGCCCATCACATGGAAATTAGGGGTTTGGGAATAATTAATATTACGCATATGTTCGGCGTGCGGGCAATTCGGGACAGAAAAGAGGTACAGCTCGTTGTGGAACTGGGAATTTGGGATTCATCTAAAACATATGATCGTTTTGGAGGGGACACAGAAACGATGGAATTTTTGGGAGTTCATATTCCCAAACTTGAAATTCCGGTAAAACCCGGAAGGAATATTCCAATTATCATAGAAACGGCGGCAATGAACGAAAAACTAAAATTCATGGGGTACAATTCCGCAAAAGAATTTAATAAAAATATTTTAAGATGGATAGAACGTGACAGTACCCGTTCGGTATATTTTGGTCATGATTATCTTATTTAAGGAATGGCTGTGACAGAAAAAACAATTGTTGTATCAAACCGTGCCGGAATTCATGCCCGGCCCGCAGCGCTGCTGGTACAAACCACCAAGAATTTTAATTGCAATATTTTTTTTGAAAAAGGCGATTCCAAAATAAACGCTAAATCAATCATGGGCATAATTACCCTTGGGGCGGGCTATCAAACAGAATTAAAAATATCGGCAGAGGGAGAAGGTGAAAAAGAAGCGGTTGATGCAGTAGTGCATCTTTTTGAGACAAAATTTCAGGAAGAGTAGCTTATGAAAAAACAAAAAACAAGCCCTCAGTACTCGATTTTAAATGTCAAAGGTTTAATTTTTATTTATATTTTGCTCTGCATTTTGACAATATTTTTTACCCGCTCTTTTTTTTCAGACATTCTTTATTCGGCAGATGAAGGCAAAGGCAATGTGCCCTCTGGTTTTAGCCTGGTAATGTTCCTGACCGTTCCGGCAGTATTGCTGGTTTTTTTAGGCATTGCGGCATTCAATATGCTCGGAGACATAATCTCACGACGGCCTGGAAGTAAATTTAAAGCACGGCTTTTAGGCTACTTTATTATCATAGTTGTTTTTGCAGCGGCTCCGCTTACATTGTTAAGCGGCATATCAATTAACGAAATAGTCAATTATTGGCATCAAATAAATACAGCAGCGGCAGAAAAAGCAGCCAAGGAATTTGCAGTGGAAAATTTATGGTTCCACGAAAAAAATTTCTGGAGCATTATTGAAAACACCGATTGGGATGCCGCCTTGTCCTCGCCGCTGCCGGAAGGCATCGATTCTGTGCAGGATTTTCAACAGCACACCGGCGAGGAAATCCTTTTTTACGGAAATGAAAATTCACGGCTTGAATCTTTGCCTACAGAAACAGAGGGCAGTGTTCCGCTTATTAATGCCATGCTCATCCGCAAACAGCCGCGCGACAATGGATTAATCCGTTATGTTACCTATCCGTCAAATGACGTTATACGCTTGATTAACTATAATCTTGGCCATGAATTTGACAATGGCATGGCTGCAATAGAAAACCAAAGTGAAGGGTTTGATGTAATTAATANTTTACAGGAAAATCAACAGATATTANTGTTTTTTTATTTTGGAGTATTTTTCTTTCCTACTTTGTTAATGACATTGATAATTGCAATTTCTTTTACCAGGCGTGTTACCAATCCCATTGTAGAATTAACCGAAGCCACCCGCCGTGTTGCAGAAGGCGATTTTTCCATTCAAATACTTGCCCGCCGCGGCGATGAACTGGGGCTTTTAATCCGTTCATTTAACGCAATGGTACAGGATCTGGAAAAATCCAGAACAGCCCTGGTTAAAGCCGAAAAACTGTCAATCTGGCAAAATATGTCCCAGCAACTTGCGCATGAAATAAAAAACCCGCTTACTCCAATAAAACTTTCAGCCGAACGGGTTTTACGGCGCTGGAGGAATAATCCAGAACAGATAAATGAAATTATTGAAGATTCGATGCTGGCAATTATTCAGGAAACCGAAGGATTATCGACTCTGCTGAATGAATTTAAAACTCTTTCAAAGCCAATGGAACCGTCAAAAACATGGACAATTCTTGGCACAACAGTTGAAGAAATAATTACCATGTACCGCAGTTCATATCCGAATATTGAATTTATTATTAACCATAAATCACCGGAGGTAACCTTAAAAATTGACAAACACCGCTTTTCGCAGGCAATGACCAATATTTTATTAAATGCAGTAGATTCAATGGGAAGCAGCGGAACTATTGCCATTCGAACCGACCTGGTAAAAAAAAGAGAAATGTGGTATTGTAGGTTAAGTATTAATGATTCAGGAAAAGGCATAACAAAACAGGAAAGCACAATGATTTTTACTCCTTATTTTACCACAAAAGATTCCGGCACCGGGCTTGGGCTTCCCATTGTCGAGCGGATTATTAATGATCATGGGGGCGCTATCTGGTTTAATTCCGGTGAAGGAAAGGGAACAACGTTTTATATTGATTTGCCGATTAGCGAGGAAAAGTGACTATGGCAACCATACTTGTAATTGACGATGAGCCGGGAATAAGGCAAACGCTTACATCAATTTTAAAAGATGAAAATTTTCAGGTGTTAAGCTGTGAAGACGCCAAAATGGGAATAGCTCTGCTTGAAAAAGAAAAAGCTGACATCGTCATACTTGACGTTTTAATGCCAAAACTGGGCGGCCTTGAAGCGCTGGACATTATAAAACAAAATTGGCCGGAAACAGAAGTGGTTATGATCTCCGGCCATTCCAACATTGACATGGCTGTTCGGGCGGTTAAGGGCGGCGCTTTTGATTTCATGGAAAAGCCCCTCTCGCTGGACAAGGTGCTTACTGTTTGCCGCAATGCGCTTACTGTCCGGAATCTTAAAAAAGAAAACAGGGATCTTAGAAAAAAAAACCTGAGCATACAGGATGAAATAATAGGCACAAGCAGCGCCATTAACGGCATTCGGGTGCGGATACAGCAAGGAGCGGCCAGCGATGCCAGAATTCTTATAACCGGCGAAAACGGCACCGGCAAAGAACTGGTGGCAAAGGCGATACATAACGCGTCCTCGCGGGTTAATTCCCCTTTTATTGAATTAAACTGCGCCGCTATGCCGGAAACGCTTATTGAAAGCGAACTGTTTGGGCATGAAAAAGGCGCTTTTACTGATGCAGTTTCCAGCCGCAAAGGCCGGTTTGAAATGGCGCATGGGGGAACGCTTTTTCTGGACGAGATTGGCGATATGTCGCTTCCTGCGCAGGCAAAAGTTTTAAGGGCAATACAGGAACAAAAAATTGAACGGCTTGGCGGGGAAAAAACAATTGAAACCGATGTTAGAATAATCGCCGCTACAAACAAGGACCTGGAAAAAGCCTGCGCTCAAGGGCTGTTCCGGCAGGACCTGTTTTTCCGCCTGAATGTAATTCCCATTCATGTTCCCCCCCTGCGGGAACGCATTGGCGACATTCCCCTGCTGCTGCATCACTTTTTACAGGAACTGGGCATGGAGCATCTTAAACTGGAAGCAAATGCCCTGGAATTTTTATGCTCGCATAATTGGCCTGGGAATGTACGTGAACTGCGGAATCTTGCCGAAAGAATAGCGGTTATGCATATAGGCACAAGCATTAACCGGCAAACGCTTGAAGGATTTTTAAACAAAAGGCCGGAGAAAAAAGAGGCCTCGGTTCTTCCCGATGTGTTTCTGGATCTTAACTTCAATGATGCTAAAGATTTCTTTGAAAAGCATTATTTGGAATTCCAATTTAACAGGAACAATGGTATAATATCCAGAACAGCGCAGGCTATTGGGTTATACCCCAGCAATNTGCATGCCAAACTAAAAAAATACGGCATTGCAGGACAAAATTTATAAGGAACTTACGTGAAGGAACTTACGAAACGGCAAAAAGAAATATTGGTTTTTATATCAAATTACATTAAAAAAAATTCCTTCCCCCCTACGTTTCGTGAAATTGCAGATCATTTTAAAATTTCTGTCAAGGGCGCTTATGATCATGTAACAGCGTTAAGGAATAAAAACTTTCTTGCCCAAAACGGCAAACAGTCGCGAACCATGTCGCTTGTTTCTACAGCCAATGAATTATTGGAAAAAGAATCGGCAAAAGACGAAATTACCATTCCGATTGTGGGAACAGTTGCAGCGGGCATTCCCATACTTTCTGAAGAAAACTGGGATGGCAGCATTACCCTGCATCAATCTATGCTAAAAAGAAACAGTACTTATTTTGCGCTTAATGTCCGGGGCGATTCCATGTCGGGCGCCGGCATTATGGACGGCGATATTGCAGTGATTGAAAAGAAAAATATTGTCAATAACGGGGAAATTGCGGTAGCGGTTGTTGATGATGCGGTAACCTTAAAACGTTTTTATCAAAAAAAATCAGAAATAGTATTGAAATCGGAAAACCCGGCATTCGATCCAATTGTCTGTAAGGATATTAGGATATTAGGGCGCCTTGCCCGCATTATCCGCTATTATTAATATGGATAAAGAAATTTATATTTTTCTTGGACCGGAATCCGGAAAAAAACAGGCTGCAATTGATGAAATTAGGGAAAAAAAATCCAAAAAGGAAAAACCGGAAGAAACGGTTTTATATGCCGGGGAGACGCCTGCGGTTCAAATTGCCGACACTATACTAAACCACAGCCTTTTTTCTTTATCACGTTTTATCATTATTAAAAATGCCGAGCAGATTAAAAAGAAAGAGGATGTCTCGCTGATCCTTTCCTGTTTAGAAAATATTGATGCACAAACGTCGCTACTGTTAATTTCGGATGAATTTAAACTTGCCGCAGGGTTGGATGAAAGCTGCCCTTCAAAGAACCGGAAAGTTTTTTATGAAATGTTTGAAAGGGAAAAAAGCGAATGGGTCAGGAATTTTTTTTCGGTAAAAGGCTACCGCATTAATGCCGATGCAATAGCCGCGATCCTTGAAATGGTTGCAAATAACACTGATTCGCTGGGAAGGGAATGTACGCGTTTGATGCTTTTCCTTTCAAATGACCATCCTATTAATGAAGAAGACGTAACGCAATGGTTATCTCACAGCAGGGAAGAATCCGCTTTTACGCTTTTTTCCAGAATAGCCGCCGGAGACAGCATTAAAGCTTTTGAATCGCTGCATTCCCTGTTAGCCGCAAAGGAAAGCCCGCCGGGCATTTTAGCAGGCTTGTCTTGGTGTTTCAGAAAACTCCGCGATTATTTGGCGCTTACGGAAAAAGGGGAGCCAAACAGCTTTGAAATGAAAAAAATCGGCCTTTCATCGCCAAAAGCCAGGGATGATTATTTCGCCGCAGCCCGCCGCTACGATTCCAAAGCCGTAGATGCCTGCCTTGCCCTAAGCGCCGAATATGACATCATTACAAGGTCTTTAGGCGCCCCGCTTGAAGTTGTGTTAATGGACGCGTACCTTGTGAAGATTTTTAACGCCAGTACATTGTAGCGGCAATATAAGCCCCCGCGCCGCTCCGCAGCGAACCAACTCTTTGGTAACTTTCGAAGCTATAGTTAAAAGCCCACGGATTTACACGGATTATTTTTAAATTTTAATTCTTAAAATCCGTGAAAATCCGTTTAATCCGTGAAAATCCGTGGCTATTGCATTTATGCCTTAGCGAGAGGCCAAATGAAGTTAGAGATAA
>WRNF01000066.1 GCA_009776715.1 Treponema sp.
AAAATATTAATGCTTGAATTTTCATCATCCACAATAAGAATACTGTGCTTTTTTGCAGTCTCCATTATTTTTCCTCCAGTTTTAGCTTTAATCTGCCCAGAGACTCAAGCGCTGCGGGCCGAAAATTTAGTTCATTTATATGTTCTATAAGTTCTTCGCTTCCGGATATTGTTTGAAGATCGTTAATATACTGCAAACAGTCAATGCTGCCGCATTTTAGCAAAGGTTCCAATAATTGTAATATCTCGAGTTGTTTTTCCTTGTTATGGATTTCCGGCTGTGCCTCCTGCTGCGCCTGGCCGGCATGGGTATTTATCACCGGCTTTATAGTTTTCCGGTCAATTATTTCCCGCTCAATTGTTTTTATTGATGCGTTTAATTCAGATTCTAAAAGATTCAATAACTCTTTTGTCAGCAGGTTTTTTCCTTCCTGGAGTAATCTTTCTGCATCTGCGGCGGCTTTTTGCAATTCGGTTTTTTGTATCTGCGCGGCGTTGTTTTTCAAACTATGCGCCAGCCGGTGCGCCAGTGTTATGTCGCCTGAATTAAGGGCATCTTTTATTTCATGTGCTTTGGAACGGTTATATTTAACAAAATCAAACAATAATTGTTTTTGAAATTCTTCATCATTTTCAAGGTCTGCAATTATATTTTCAGACTCGTTTTTTTCTGTTTTATCCAGAGGCTTAAAGTATTTTAAAAGACATGCCCATAGATCCTGCGAGGTGAAAGGTTTTGAAATACAATCGGGCATGCCGATTTTTTCATAGAGGTGTATGTCGTCGGTCATAATATTCGCCGTCATGGCTACAATAGGCGTTCCTGTATTCAGCTCGATAATTTTTGGCGTTGCTTCAAGGCCGTCCATTATTGGCATATGTATGTCCATTAAAATTAAATCGAAAGGCTTTTCGCCGGCTTCTTTGCGTTTTCGAACGATATCTATTGCTTCTTTACCGTTAACGGCAAGCTCATAACTTAAGCCTGTTCTCCATAAATGTTCGCAAATAACGCGTTGATTCATAACATTGTCTTCGCATATCAGTACCTCGCCGTTAAATGCAGGTTTTTTAATGGTTTCTGCTGCGGCTTTTTGGCTGGGTTTATTTTCGGGAATATCTATTGTTTTAAACTTAATTTCAAAACTAAATTTACTGCCAACTTTTGGAGTGCTTTCCACAATGAGCCTGCCGCCCATTAGTTCAATCAAATTTTTTGTAATGGAAAGGCCAAGCCCTGTCCCTCCGTGTTTGCGCGTCATGCTGGCATCTGCCTGTGTAAAGGGCATAAATATTTTTGCAATTTGCTCCGGCGTCATTCCTATACCGCTGTCCCTTATCTCAAAACAAACAGTGCAGGTATCGCTGTCTGAATTTACAACAAAAGACGAGAGTTTTATTGTGCCCACATTGGTAAATTTAACGGCATTTGAAAGGAGGTTTGTGTATATTTGGCGCAGTTTTGTAGGATCGCCCAACAGCTTTTTGCCAATGGTCGGTTCTGCATAAAAATGCAGGACAAGCCCGTTTTTATTTGCCTTTTCCATGAATAATGTTTGGCACTGGGTAAAAATATCATGCAAGTCAAACGGGACACATTCCAATTCCATTTTACCGGATTCAATTTTTGAAATGTCTAAAACATCATTAATAATATCAAGAAGCCAATTTGAGTTATCAATAATTTTTTCAAGATAATCCTTTGTTTCTGGTTTAATGTCACTGTCCATTGCCAGTTCGGAAAACCCGATGATGCTGTTTAAGGGAGTCCTAATTTCATGGCTTATATTTGCGACAAATGAAGATTTTGCCCTGTTTGCATGTCTTGCTTCTTCAAGCGCTGTTTCAAGAAGGGAGGCGCTGTGTTGAATCTGGGTTACTCGTTTTTTATCAATGTTTCTAAATGCAATTAGGCCAAAAACAAGGGCAGCGCTAAGGATGCACAATATTATCAGCGAAATGACAAATTCAGGATTGGTTTTAAAAATTGATGAGGCCTTATTGATAATCTGAGCGCCTTTAGGCAAGGAATTCTCGTTTATTTGAAACCTGTCCATTTGAATTTTGTCAAAAACCCATGTATTAAATGAAGTTTCGCCATGTATTATGGGAATATTTTCAGGCTTAGTTCCAGACAACAATGCTTGAAGCATAAGAGCAATTTTTTCGCCGTATTTTTGGTAATCCTGGCATTTTCCGCCAATAGCGTTATAAGTTATTTCATCTGAGTACAGCGACAGTATGGGAACAGAACAGTTCCTTTCCAAAAGACGCTTCATTTCGCCAAGCGAGTAATACTGATCGTTTCCGTCAACAAAATACGAACCGAAAAAAACCAAACTGTCATTGGGAAGCAGTTTTATTTCCGTGAGCAGTAAATCGTTATTAATATTTTCGTTATATGTAATATTTAATGTGCCTTCAAGTTGTTTCAACTGTGATTCCATAACTTGTCTGTACTGCATCCCTTCCGAGGTATAATCATTGACAACATAGACCTTCTTTGTATCGGGGAAAAGAGACAATGCTGCATTCAATGTTTCCAGCGCTTCAATATTATCCACAATGCCTGAAAAATTACTGTCATTACCTTGTATTATTTCAAGGTATTGATCGCTTACGCCGTAAAACAGCACCGGCACATTCCGAAAATAATTATTATAATAATTTATAAGAAAAGCCAGCCCCGCATTGCCGGAAACAATAATGGCCGCTACGTTTCTTGACACACAGTCAGATCGAAGCAATTGCGCTATGAAATTGGCATTGTGTATGTCCCTGGAAAAACGCTTAATGTCCAAAGTTATTGTTTTCCATTCAATGGATTCGTCATTGTCATTAATAAAAAAGGACCTTAATGCCGACCTGAATTTTTCTTCCCTCTCTATTTCAGTATTGTTAGCGACAATATGCACAACGGTTTTTTTTGGATTAATCTCTGGCATTGGAAGGTCAAGAAGGATTTTTTCTGCGGTTCCGTCGGCAAACATCCCGATAAGCGCCTGGGTAAGCTGAGGAATAATTGCTTCATGCGCCTCGTTAAGGTACAGGTATTCCGTTAGATTATCCACATTGCCCGCAGAGCTTACACGAAGGCCTTCTCCAAGATTTTCATGCATTCTTTCCGATAAAACAGCAACATCGTACTCTGCATCGGCCAGCCCCTCGAGCACAGCCCTGGCGGTAAGTTTTTCGGTTGTTTTAATATTTTTTGGAAGCCGCTCAAGAATGTATGTCCGGTTTTTTAATATCCCGACATGCAAGCCGTCCAGTTCGTTCCAGTTGTTTATGCGCAAGCTGCTGCTTTCGGGGACAAAAACACGCACAAAAATTTGTTCAAGCGGCAAAGGCGTTTTTCGAAGCCTGGTATACACACTGTCCAGATTGGGGTATGCCGAAATAACGCCGTCAAAAATTCCGTTGTTAGCCGATAAATACCCTTCCTGAATTATAGGGCACACAAAATCGGCATTGTATTTAAAATTTTTAAAAGCAAGATATAAAAGCCTGTCAACAGAAATAGGGCCGTTGTCTGTAGAGGCAATAAGGAGATGTTTTTCTGACAAAGATGCCATAGAACCGTTTTGAGCGGCAAGCGGCATTGGGGCAATGAACAGAACGCCGGCCAGCACTATGTAGAAAAAAATATGTCTTGTCATTTTTTTTGTGCTAAGCATACACTATCTCCAGTTTATCATTAAAATAACCGTACCTTTAAATCTGTTCTTACCCTCCTTTCAAAACCTCCTTGCGCATTACTTTTTCTCTTTTACCCTTGTCTTTCTTTGTTTAAGCCGGAAGCAAAGTATCCGGCAATTGTTGTTATATTACACAATTTTTTAAATAATGGCAAGCCCCGCGCTCGCTGCGCAGAGAACTAACTATCTTTCCAACAATGCAACAATAAAACATTTACAGGTAAATTTACATAAGCTTGTAATAATTTATCAAACAGCCGTCAAGCAGAATCTGCCGCTCAGAATCAGTTAGAAAATCAAGAGAGAAAGACAGTTTTTTGCATGAAGCGCTTAAGTTGTATGCTTTAATGTTTTCTGCTTTATCCCTAATTGCCTGTGCAATGCCCGGAAAAAATATATAATCGTTTTTGCTTATTTTTGATTCTTCTTTAATAACAAGGGGCAGAATCCCCCAGTTGATAAGGTTGGAGCGGTAGCGCTTGGTTGCATATTCAAGGGCAATATTTGCCGATGCGCCAAGCACCTTCTGGCAGGAAGCAGCNTGTTCCCTTGCGGAACCGTCGCCTGGTTTGCGGGCATAAATTGCGCTGCCAATNCCGGTGTCAGACAGTGTTATATGCTTACAGCCTGTAATGTTCTGTATCTGTGCTAAAAGAGCAGTAATTTCTTCTGTCCCGAAATTTTGAGCAGTGTTTTGCTGCCCTTTCCGGCGCGCTTCTTCCAACGCCTGCACCTCTTTTGCCCGCCGGACATACTCCGGGTCTTTGCGGCTTAAAGTGAATTCAGCCAATGCCATTGGATTTGACCGATAAGACGAGGTTTCTCCCGAAGGAATAAGTTCGTCGGTGGTGGTTACCGGATCGGTAATAAAACTTACAATTTTAACGATAAGGTTTTCCGGTAAAGCAGGCATTGACGGCCAGTCTTTAATATTTGGGCCAAAAATCAATTGCGTATCGCTCTGGTGGCTGCCGCTGCCGTTATACACACGCTTAGCATACAGGCTCCGGTCAAAGAAAAACTGGCGGCGGCTAGGCGTCACATCAAGTTCCGTTGCTGCGGTGATCTTTCCTCCGTTAATTGCAGTGGCGGCAATTGAACGGGCATCCATGAGAGCCACCGAGACAATTTGCCCCTCGCCAGGTTTGGAACCTTCCCGGTTGGGAAAATTACGGGTACAGTGGCGAATGGAAAATTCGCCATTGGCAGGGATGTCTCCTGCCCCAAAACATGGGCCGCAGAAGGCTTCCCTCATCAGAACACCTGCCTTAATAAATGTTTCCGCTGTGCCGTTTTTTATCAATTCTAGATTTACAGCCTGGCTTTCTGGATAGACGCTCATAGAAAAGGGTCCGTTGCCAATAGACCTGCCCTTCATTATATCCGCTGCTGCCATGATATTGTCAAAAATACCGCCGGAACAGCCGGCAATAATGGCCTGATCCGCCCAAACCTTGTTATCATGGCATTTTGCCGCTAAGCCCATTTTCAAGCCTTTAACGCCAAGTGCCTTAAGCCCGTCTTCCTCGGCCTGTGCCATTATATCCCGTGCATTTTGCAAAAATTCCTGTATGGTAAAAACATTGCTTGGATGGAAGGGCAATGCAATACAGGGCTGTATGCGGGAAAGATCAACATATAAAAGGCCGTCATAAAAGGCAATATCCGCAGGATGAAGTTCGCTGAAATCAACTCCCCTTCCGCGAATTTCAAGGTATTCTTTTACCGCAGAATCGGTTTTCCATATTGATGACCAGCATGTTGTTTCGGTAGTCATAACATCAATGCCGTTACGGAAATCTACCGGCAATTTGGCAATTCCGTCCCCGACAAATTCCATCACCTTGTTTTTTACATAACCGCTTTTAAAAACTGCCTTGATAATTTCAAGCGAAACGTCATGCGGGCCTACTCCCGGCGCCGGTTCTCCGGTTAGGTACACTGCCACCACAGGCGGACGGGCCATGTCATAAGTCCTGCCCAGCAATTGTTTGGCAATTTCGCCGCCGCCTTCGCCCACTGCAAGCGTTCCCAAGGCTCCGTAACGGGTATGGCTGTCTGAACCCAGAATCATCTTGCCGCAGCCCGCCGTCATTTCCCGGTTATAGGAATGAATTACCGCAAAATTCGGCGGCACGTAAATGCCCCCGTATCTTTTTGCAGCGCTCAAGGCAAACACATGATCATCCTGATTTATCGTGCCGCCGACGGCGCAAAGGCTGTTGTGGCAGTTAGTTAGAATATATGGCACGGGAAACCGGGTTAATCCGCTGGCACGTGCAGTTTGAATTATGCCTACATAAGTAATGTCATGCGATGTAAGAGAGTCAAATTTTATTTGTAGATTCTGTTCATCGCTGCCGGATGATGCGTTATGTGCCGAGAGTATCCGGTAAGTTATGGTTCCTCTGCGTGCTTCATTTTTGGAAATGGACACTCCCGCTTGCTTAAGCTGAGCTTCTGCATTGGCATCATCTTTAATAATCTTCTTACCTTTGATTAAATATGCCCCTGTTTTGTAGGTCTGTACACATTTATTTTTCATTTGTGATTTCTCCTTTTTAAAAATCCGATCTATATATAAACATTGCTGCAATTTTTCCGGCATTAATATTAAGGCGCATTGCCAAGGGCCAGACTCCTGGAGCAAAGGAATACAGAATATAATCGCCATAATCCTGAACAGTCTCGCCCAGCACCAATTGAGCAATTGTTTTGTTGTCGCCCACATTTATTCCATAGGCAGATTTAACTGAAATTTTCCACACTCTGTCCTTAAAAATGTAAAAGTCAGCTCCTGCATATGCAAAAACCACGTCATCCTGCCAAATCTCCTCTCCTCGGTCCGAATAAACATATTGAGGCAGGCCGTAACGTTCAATAAGTTCATTAAGCGTAATGCCGATAAGAGGCAAGAATTCATCTTGCTCCCCGGCACCGGAGGCAGTCTGAGAATAAACCGGCACAAGCAAAAGGAAAAGAACAGTAAACAATGAACAGTGAACAATGAACTGTCTTGGAGCCTGTCGGGCTTGTGGAATTTTACGGTTATTTACCGCAAAATTCTCCGATAAACGGGGCTCCTTACGGAGTTTGAGCGGTAAAAATCGTGCTTTAGCACGATTTCTTGCATTGAATTGGACAAAGTCCGACAAACTCCTAGCGGCTTGTGGATTGCACATCCTGTTTTTTGTTTTTTTCTTATTTCTCATTATTCATTCCTCGTTTCATTATCAACCGCTGCTTTTAGTCTTTTGCCTCTTATTCCGTGATTAACTAATGCAACCGGCACAGGCAGGCAGCATATGAATAAAAACAGATATCCCTCTGATTGCTGCTGTGAATAAAAATTCCACCATGAGGTTGCCGCTAATAAAGGCAATGCCGAAATTCCTAAAATTGAAATAATAATAATAAACCAGCGCGGATGTTGAACGATGCAGTCGATAAAAAAACCGATGCCAATTCCCTGCGCTGTCCAAAGCACCGGAACCCAAACCGGCAAAAGGGGAGAGATTTCGGAAATCCAATAGCCAGATCGGTAAAGGGAAAAAGGAACAAGCCATAACAAAATAAATCCTGCAAAATCTGTCCGAAATGAAAATTTTCTTATTCCGGCAAGAAAAACGCAGGCCAACAGAGGAATAAGCACCGGGAAGCTGACAATATAAATAAAACCATAAAACCATCTGGAAGCGCCAAAGCCGGAAGGAGTAAGATATTCATCCAGAAACAGCATTACGATAACCAGAGTACTGCCTAAAAACAGCGCCCATCCGCTTTTGCTGTCCCTTCCATTATAAATTGAACGCCTAAAAAAATAAAACAAAGGAACAAAAAGCATACAAAAAAGAAACATACTATATTATATGCTTTAATTACAGAAAAAACAAGGGGCCGAATTGCATAAACAGCAATTCAAAATTTTAATTAATTAAAAAATAATTTTTTCAAACCCTAGTAACCCGCAAAACGAACCGTATAAAAAAATGGCATATTTAAATTTTAATTACAAGCGTAAAAAATTCTCATTGCCTTGAACAATTTAATAGAGCAGCCGAAACCAACAAAAATGGGGTGTCAGGGGTGGGGTACACGTGAGGGGAAAGTTCCCAATCTTTTTGCTTACCAAATTGGCGATGTAGGTAATTCTACGAGTAAATTTAACAATAATTACGCTTTTGACACCATACAGGTTGGTAGAAGTTCACTGGGGTATGATGGCGAGATTGACTGGAGAACCCCTGGCAGTAACGCTGCTGGACAGGACGGCGCGGCTGTCGATGATGCAACACGGCGGATGGATGTTTTCTGGACAGGCACGATGGGCTTTAATCCGGCGGTTTGGGATACTGCCGACACAGCGGGAATTAGTTCGCGGGGGTATCCGCTGTTGATGGGAG
>WRNF01000067.1 GCA_009776715.1 Treponema sp.
GCCGGAAGCGGCTTCCCGCATATCCCCGCCGGCGTAAGAGCCGCCGTCACCGGCCGGCTCGTAATAGGCGATTCGGTAGGCGGACAGGCCTTCGGCAGGCCTTCCCCTTTCCACAAAAGAACCGGAAAAACTGGTAATTGAGCCGCCTTTTTCGTTTCTCTTTACACAGGCGTTAAAGCAGCAGCAAAGGCACAGGGCGGCCGTCAGCAGGGATGTTTTTTTCATGTTTAGTTTCCATGTTACCATAAAAACATGGAATGGCAAGCGTCCTGAACTTGAAACCAACGGCCTCAAAATGCTACAGTAAACAGATTGTATGGAGAAAAACGTTGTTTTTAAAACATCTTTCAATATTTGGCTTTAAATCATTCGCCGATCGCACCGAAATTGAATTTTCCGACGGAATCACCGCCCTTTTGGGGCCGAACGGCTGCGGAAAATCCAACGTGGTGGACGCAGTTAAATGGGCGCTGGGCGAACAGGCGTTCAAATCCCTCCGGGCGGAAAAAATGGAGGACGTTATCTTTAACGGCACGGAAAGCCGCAAGGCCCTCAACGTGGCGGAAGTAACGATGACGCTGGCAAACGACGAAGGGCTTTTGCCGCTGGAAATGCCCGAGATCGAGATCAAGCGGAGGCTGTACAGGTCGGGGGAAAGCGAGTACTTCATCAATTCGCAGCCGAAAAAACTGAAAGAGGTGCGGGAACTGTTCTGGGACACCGGGGTGGGCAAGGCGGCGTACTCGGTAATGGAGCAGGGGAAAATCGACCAGATACTTTCCTCCAAGCCGGAAGAGCGCCGCTACCTTTTTGAAGAAGCCGCCGGAATCACCCGCTTCAAGGCGCGGGGGGCCGAAGCCGAACGGAACCTGGCCAAAACCGCCGAAAACATGCGCCAGATCGAGCTGATTCTGAGCGAAGTAAAACGCTCCTATGACACGCTCAAAGCTCAGTCGGAAAAAACCCTGAAATACCGCACCTTGCGGGACGAAATTTTTTCATGCGAACTTGACATCCAGCTGCTCCGGCTGAAGCATTTCAGGGACGAGCGGGACGGGCGAAACGACACGCTCAGGCGCCGCACCGCTGACAGGGACCGCATCCGCGAAGAAATGGAAACGGAAAGCAAGGCCCTTGAGGCCCATGTGGACGAAGTCAACTCAATGGAAGCGCGGCTGGTGGAAAAGCAGAAAAACAGCTACGGCCTCGCGCTGAAAAAAGACGCCAAGGAAAACGAGCTGCGGTTTTTGGGCGAGCAGAGAAACGAGGGAAAGATCAAGATAGGGCAGAACGAGGCAAGGGAAAAACAGGCCAATTATAAAATCGAGGAACTGAACAGGGACGCCGCCGGCCAGGACGAGGCCGCCCTTGATCTCAGAAAAAAAGCGGCAAGCATCGAGGAAAACATCCGTTCGTTTGAGGAAAACATCAAGCTCGCCTCGGCCCGCATAGACAACAATGAAAAAACCGCCCAGAGAACCCAAAACGAAATTCGCGGGCTGGAAAAAAAGCAGGCTGAACTTGAAACAAGCCTGGCAAAAATTACCGACGACATTGTCGCCGAGCTTGACGCGGGCCTGAAAAAGGCCGGCTATTCGGCCGCGGAACGGAGAAGCATAGAGGCCTCGCTGAACGAGACGCTGGGAAGGCTGCGGGCGTTTTTTACCGGCAGGGAAAAAACCGTCCGCGAACTGGCGGAGGCCCCGCAGGCGGACATTGCCCCCGCAGCAGAAGCTCTTTCGGCGGAGCTTGCCCTGGCGGCCGCCGACGCAGAAAAGGCCGCCGCCCTTTTTGAAAGCTACCGCAGCCATTCTCCGCTTTTTATCGACGAGTTTCTCGCCCCGCAGGGGATCATCACCAAAAAACGGGAACTGGACGCGCTGATAAGGGGCGCGAAGGAAAGCATCGAGGAATGCCGCGCCAGGATCGCGGCGCTTCACAAAGACAACGGCGCTCTCTCGGTAAAGATAAACGAATACCGTGCGACGCTGGAAGACCTGCGGGTAAACCTTGCCCGCATGAACGCCCAGGCCAAATCCGCCGAGGAACAGGCCAGGCTGATACGGCGCGAGCTTTCGGGCCAGGAAACGATGCTTGTAAACATACGCGGCGAGCTTTTACTGGACCGCAAAAGGCTGGANGANATAGACGGCCGCATTGACGGCACCCACGGGGAAATCGCCGCGATCGAGAAAAAGGGCGCCGAGCTGAACAGGGAGCTGGAAGAGCTGGAAAATGACATCAGGAAACGCAACGGCGATGTGGCGGGCATACAGGAAATTATCAGAAAGCGCACGGCGGAACTCGGCAGGGTGCAGGAATCCCTTGAAAAAATTCATCTGGAACTGGCGCAGTCCGAAACAGAAATTAAAAATATTCAGGATAATTTCCGGGAAACACATTCCCGCGATTTGATGGAATTTGAGGAGAAAATTTTTACCATAACGGCCCGCCCGCCGGAGCTGAGGGAAAAACTCGCCGCGGCGCGCTTAAAAATGAAGGACCTCGGTTCGGTCAACCTTATGGCGCCGGAAGAATTCGCCGAAACCAAAGAACGTTTCGATTTTCTCAGCGGCCAGATAGCAGATCTTGACAAGGCCCGCAAAGACCTTGAAGCCCTCACGGCGGAAATACGGACGGAATCTTCCGACTTGTTCATTAAAACCTATAACCGCATCAAAAAGAATTTTCACAATATGTTCAGGCGCCTTTTTGGCGGCGGAAGGGCCGAACTGCTGCTCTCCGACAGCAACCACGTTCTGGAATCCGGCATAGAAATTTTTGCCCAGCCGCCGGGGAAAAAACTGGAACACATCTCCCTGCTTTCCGGCGGCGAGCGTTCCATGACCGCCGTTGCCCTGCTTTTCGCCACCTATATGGTAAAACCCAGCCCCTTCTGCCTTCTGGACGAAATAGACGCCGCTCTGGATGAAACAAACGTAAACCGTTTTGTGCAGCTCCTGCGCGAATTCAGCGACATGAGCCAGTTCATCATCATTACCCACAACAAAAAAACCGTTACCGGCACGGGCACGCTCATCGGCGTAACGATGGAGGAATCCGGCGTTACCAAACTCATCTCCGTGCGGCTGGAAAACGAAGAGCTGGTAAATGCCGGATCCGACGCGCCCCAGCAGGGCTTTTGGGATGACAGCGGCGGTTTTACGGAAGAAGAAGTTGAGAACGAGGAAGGCCGCCAGCTTCCCCCGGGCATAGACGATCCCCGCAAAGTCAGCGAAGAACAGCTCCGGCCCATACGGGCAAATAAAGGGCCAGCCTGAGGTTTAAATATTTTTATTTTACCTCAAAAGGCAATTATGGAACAATGAACAGCAATTTTGGAACATTAAGGCATAGAGAAAAAGATCATTTTATATTAAAACCACAGTATATGAATAATAATGCTGTTTTGCAGGAAATACTTATCTACATAGACAAACACATAAAAGAAAAACTAAATGTAGAAAAACTGGCGAAACAAGCTGGGTTTTCACCGTATTATTTTTGCCGAATGTTTCAATACGGTGTCGGTTCTTCTATCATGGAGTATGTAAGAAACAGGCGGCTGGCTTACGCGGCCTCTGAACTTAGTTCGGAACGTAAAATAATTAGTATAGCAACTGATTATGGTTTTGATACTCATTCGGGCTTTTCAAAAGCCTTCCGCCGTTATTTTGGGTGTCCTCCTGAAATATACCGTACTTATGCTATATTCAATGTTCCGGAAATTTCTGATCTTTCAAAAATGAATCGGTATATTTCCGAATGTGTTATAGAACCAAAAATAATGGCAAAAAAAGCGTCTTTTAAGTTGGCGGGGTTTGGTATTAAAATGAATTCAAGAGAAATAGAAACCCTTAATAGATGCCTCAATTTTTGGGAAGAATGTAAAACTGATGGAAGATTGGAAAAGTTACACGGAGAGTCTTTTCTTAAATACCATGCTGAATATGGGGCTATATCCAAAAATAATGAAAACGGCGAATTTATTGTTCTTATTGGAGTGGAAGCAAAACCTAAAACCACTATTCCTTTTGAGTATCATGTCTATACAATACCCGAATCTTTGTTTGCTGTTTTTACAACGCCTCCATGTGATGAAGAAGGTTATACTAAAACAATAAAAGATTCATGGCAATTTATTTTTTCAGAATGGCTTCCTAATTCCGGATATGAATTTGATAATATTGGAACTGCTTTTCAACTTAACGATGAACGCAGTACGGTCAGTACAGGGAAAGTCAGCAATATATACGTTCCCATTGTAAATAGACAACTTTAATTAAGAAAAAAACAAACCAATTCAAAAACAATCAACTTTATTTCACTTCATTCGCAAACAAATCATTAAGCCCTTCAGACATTGTCGGGTGCGTGAATATTTGATCGCGCAGTTGTGTATATTTAACGTGTGTATACATAGCGAGCGACATTAAGTTGATGGTTTCGTGCGAATCCTCATGATAAAGCGCAGCCCCGAGGATTTCGTCTGTTTCCGGATCAACCAGGGCTTTTAAAAGCCCGCGCGGGTCTTGCAGAATATTCGCTTTGACAATTTTAGATGCCGGCAATTTGAACAGGCGATACTTTTTACCCGCAGATTGCGCTGTCTGTTCATCGAGTCCCACGCGCGAGAGTGTAGGCGTAATGAAAACGCTGTAAGGAACGTTTTGCCGCGCAGGACTTGTCAGCTTGCGGCTGCCATTGCCGAAGAGCTTGCTGACAACAATGCGGAAGTCGTCAGTAGATAAATAGTAAAATTGACCGCCGCCACGAACGTCGCCTAAGGCCCAAACCTTGTCATTTGTGGTTTTGAGTGTGTCATCCACTTTGATATCGCCGTTTGGCTGGAACTCAATGCCGGCCGCTGACAGATTCAAATCGCTTGTATTTGCCTTGCGGCCTGTTGCGACAAGAATTTTATCAGCTTTGTAACTCTCGCCGCCAGAGAGCACTTCATTGTCCGAAATTTTTTCAATCGGAGTGTTCAGATGGAAACAAATCCCGGACTCCGTCATGTCTTTAAATATTTCGTCCGCAATATCTCTGTCCTCACGCGGCATGAACTTACCGAAAGGCTCCAGTACAGTTACTTTGCTGCCAAAGCGGTTGAACATACCGGCAAACTCAAGTCCTATGTAGCCTGCGCCAAGTATCACCAGATTTTCCGGTAGTTCATCAAGTTCCATAGCAACCTCCGACGTGATAACATTTTTGCCGTCGTGAATGCCCGGTATCTCGGGAATAACAGGCGTTGCACCCGTATTGATGAAAATACGTTCACCTGTCAGGCGCGTTACTGTTCCGTCAGGCGCACTGACTTCAATTTCATCAGAGCCGACAAATTTTGCCAAGCCGTTTATATAAGATACGAGCGGTTGGCTCAACGCGCCGTTTGTCGCGCCGTTGTGCATTTTCTCGCGAGTCGCATATTTGAGCTTCATCGCATCAGAAAAAAGCAGATTGCGATTACCTGCGGTAATCAGCGTTTTGGATGGCACGCAACCGACATTTGGACAAGTTCCCCCGTCCATCGCGCGGTCGCGCTCAATAATCACGCTTTCTTCACCTTCTTGACTGAGCTTCACCGCAAGTGCGCGCCCGGCTTTTCCAAAACCAATAATGATGTTCTTATATGTTTGTTTTTTCATACTTGCCTTCCTCCAAAAAATAAATTCCCTGCACTTACTTCACCAAATTGAACAACAAAGAATATCCCAATATCATATCAATATATTCTATACAAAATTTAACTTTATGTCCATGATCTTCAACTACATTTACAAATTTACACATAACTTCCAATGTATATGATTTTTTCTCTTTCCGAATAATGCTTTGCGCAGCAAGATCAGGGCTGGCAAAATGTGTTGGAGCGAGCCCGCAGAACGACCGACCCAGCCGAACGGAAACCCGAGCCGCCGAACAGGCGGCGCAGCTTAATTAGACCTGTTATGTGCAGTTGAGGTGTACATTATTATTTTACTTTAATATTCCTTTCTGAAAATACTTTTTTTGCAACATTAACGGCATTAAGTACTTTTGGAAATCCTGTATAAGGAATACATTGTATAAATGTTTCAATTATTTTTTCAGGTGAAACGCCTACATTTAAGGAACCGTTGATATGAACCTCCAATTGGGGTTCACATCCTCCCTGTGTTAATAAGCTTGTTATCGTAATAATTTCTCTTTCTTGTAACGATAGTCCTTCGCGTGAATATACATCGCCAAAAGCAAATTCAATAATGTATTTCCCTAAATCAGGGGCAATTGATTTTAACGATTCAATAACTTTTTTTCCAGAATGCCCATCAACTTCATTAAGTTTATTTTTTCCATTAACAAAACGTTCAGAATCCATTTTATTCTCCTCATAAAATATGAATTTCAAATTTTGTGTAAGCAGTCAATTCAAAATAATTATCTTACACAATTTTTAACAGTTCATTACAAGTCCATTAGAGTTGTTCGGAAATTTCAGTTTCTGAATAACTTCCTTAGAAAACCAGCATTTTTATGGCTTTGCCATTAAAAATGCCGGACTTGTGAGACAACTGCTAACGCAAGCGTTAGCTTGCGGGTTGCCGAACAAGTCCATTATATACTTAATTGAAAAAGCGTCAAGTCCAATTTATTTTTATGCAAATTTTGTACTTAAAGAAATTTTTCACTATTTTTAGCCCCAATTTCATATACGGTATTTTGAATCTTTTGAATTTATCATTTTTATCGTATTAGCAATATTTTAATTCATTACTGAATAATCTTTACACTCAATTCCGGAATTAATTTATTTGAATTTACCTTCCACATAATTTATCCATTTTTTCAAGGTTTTATAGCTAATGTTGCAATAAATGTCGGTATATACTCTTTTAACATTCCAGCACTATCAGAATCCTCATATAAATCCTTTAAAATAAACCCTGCTTTTAATTGCCCGCCAATTTGTTCCTCTAAAGTATGGCTAAATTGTATCCCCTCATTATAATCCTTCAGTTTTTTATGAAGATAATTGTTTTTAAGTGGATTATATGGCAATTTATTTACTACCACTAAAGGCAGTTTTTCTTCATCGTCAAACAAATAATTTATTCCATTGTCCAAACCTGCCATTAAAATCCCCCCTTTTTTTATTACCCTATAACATTCATTCCATACATGATATACATTTTCTATGTAACAGTTTGAAACGGGATGAAATATTATATCAAATGTTTCGTCATTGAAAGGTAATTTTTTTGACATATCTGCTTTTATAATTTCTATTTCATAATTTTCCCGCTGCGCAATCATTTTTTCATTTTCAAGTTGCTTGTCTGAATAGTCAACAACTGTACAAATAGCGCCTGAAGCCGAAAAAACAGGCATTTGCTGTCCACCGCCACAGGCAAGCCCCAAAAGTTTTTTATTCTTTAATTCTGGGAACCATTTTTTGGGAACATATTTCTGAGGAGTCAATAATACATTAAATTCGCCATTTTTAGCCTTTAAATATTCTTCATGAGATATAGGAATACCCCATTCCCAACCTTTTTCAATCCAACTGTCAATTGTTTTAGAATTAACATCTGTATAATTCATTTTTTCCATATTTTGCTCCATTATTATCTTAAACATTATATTTTCTTATTGAAAACGACTCAACCTTACGGACAGCCGGATTGTCAAGTTTAAAAACCGCCTTTTTCAAATAATCAAGCTAAAACATTCCCAAAGCTAAAGGGCAAGGCGCAACACGAATTTTCCTGTTCGGTATACATGTTTGGTGTGCGTATTGACACAGAAAAAAGCCTGGGTTATACTTAAACCTTAGAGATTTGCTGGAGAGATGCGAGAGCGGTTGAATCGGGTGGTCTCGAAAACCATTGAACCCGCGAGGGTTCCGGGGGTTCGAATCCCCCTCTCTCCGGAAATGGTATATGTTACCGGGACTAGTACCATTATTACAATGGAGTTACCAATAAGTCAGTTATTGGGGATTCGAAACGGAGCGGTCCTGTAACATTACAAGGCGCAAGCCTTGATACAGGACAGCCGGCACAGGACGTGCCGGGGAACGCGGAGACGGGGGTGAAGGGAGCAAACAG
>WRNF01000068.1 GCA_009776715.1 Treponema sp.
GTTCCGCAGGAAACTGAAGTTCCAGAAATAATTCTTTCAGAGGAAGAACTGTCTGCCCTGGAAGGAATTCTTTCAAGCGAAGACATGCCGGCAGACATAGAAGTGAGAATACTTACTCCTGAACAAAAACGCATTGTTTTGGATATAAATACATCAACGCTTTCCGAGCTTGCCGCATGGTGCAGGTCTGTAGGGCTTTCGGAAGCCGGCACAAGCGCAGAGCTTGCACAGCGCTTAAAGAATTATTTTGAAATTATGGAACAAAACCCTTCGGAAATAGAAGATAACAGAAAAATTATTACCATTGAATCAGCGCGCAGCACCGAATATTTTACCATTGAAGCAGTTGACGAAGAATATGCCCGGTTGACCGGAGAAGTAATTATCAGTTTAAAAGACGGGGAAACTATTCACAGCATAAAAGCCTGGAGCATTCTTTTTAACCGCAGCAGAAATATTATCACCGCTTCGGGCGGCGTTGTGTATGAAAAACACGACGGGGACACAATTGAAACTTTTAAAGGAGATACCATTACCGTAGACCTTGACAATTGGTCCAGCATTTTCCTTGGCGGCATTTCTGAACGTTCGGTGCAAGGAGAAGAAACTGTTTATTTATTCTCCGGCACCGTAATTTCCAGGGATGAGGAAGAGGTAACTGTTTTAAAAAAGGCAGTCATTAAAAATGCAAACAATGAAGAATCATTATGGTCGCTGAACGCTTCCCGTGTATGGCTTTTACCGGGTTCTGATTTTGCCATTTTTAACGCTGTTTTAAAAGTTGGGGAAATACCGGTTATGTATATTCCGTTTTTTTACTATCCTGCTGACGAAATAATTTTTCATCCTGTCATTGGCTCCAGAACCAGAGAAGGCAATTATGTGCAAACAACAACATATATTTTAGGAAGGCCGAAATCCGACAGCAACCCTACGCAAAGCTCTTTAACAAGAATTTTAGGCAGTTCAAATGACATGGAAAAAAAGAGGGAAGGCATGTTTCTGCGAAGCACCGGAAAAAAAGCTGTCGATTTGGGCGGTCCCAGCTTGGCAGTAATGTTGGATCATTATGCAAACCTGGGAACATACATTGGAACCGAATTTTATCTTCCTAAAAAAAATATTTTAAATCCGTTAAACCTGGAATTGGGCATTGGTTTATCGCAAACAGTCGCGCAGGATGCAAATAATGATTATACCCCGTATTTCCCTGATTTTAACGGGAAAACAGACTGGAATTGGTCTAATTTTCTCTTTTTTAAAAAGGTTCCTTTTCGCTATCGGTTCAAAGCAGAGAGCGGTATTACCGGAAAAGCCGGCAGTTTTAACTGGTCTGTTCCCTATTACTCAGATCCTTTTGTTGACAGCGATTTTAACACCAACCGTTCGCAAGAGATGGATTGGGTTAACATGATTCAAAAAGGCGCTGAAGGATTTGAACAGGAAGAATCTTCCCTTTCCAACGTACAGCCCTATTCATGGTCATTTTCCGGCAATATTAATATAAAGTTTCCCAATATGTCGCCGTATATTAATAATATTTCGCTTAACACCATCACCAGCACCATTGCGTTTAAGACAATTGATTTATCGTTAGATCGAAGCTCCAAATATTCTGACCGTAACAATATTGAATATTACAGCCCTTCAAGGGCATTTTTTGCGCCGGGCTCCATAACCCTTTATTCACTAAGCGGTTCCATAGGAGGCAGCCCTCTGTCCATTGGCGGGACAACAGTCAGCGGGCAGCAAGGGAATCAAACTGTAATTAAACCAGATGATGCCTTAAACGGCATAGGCGTTCCGCGTTCGCCTTTTGAAAGCCCTGAAGAAAAAGAGGAAGAAAAAACAGAACATATTGACAGCCTTGTTCCGCCAATTTTAAATCAAAGTTTTGCGCCTTTGCAAATTGGATCGGTAAAGTTAGGGCTGGATTATTCAATAAGGCCCTCTGTTGCTTCCACTTTAAGCTTTAATTCAGATAAATGGAAACAGTACAGTGACATTGACTGGGGAGATGTAAACTCCATAATTACCAACATAAACGGAGATGCATCAACAACCCTTAGCTTAAACCATTCGCTAAATTTATTTTCCAACACATTCGCCTATAAAGGTAATGGAGTGTACCATAATTACCGGAATGTAAAAGAGGAAGATCAAAACAAGGAAAAACAAGCATTATACAATGAAGCCAGGAGTACTGGTTTTTCTACAATCTATGACCTGACCTCAACTGTGCGCCCCTTGTACAGGAATTCAATATTTCAATCATCCGGTATAACATATCATCTTTTAGGAGATGCAATAAAATCTGTCTTTAACGGTAATTCAACAACCTTAGAGCCAGACTGGAAAATAGAATACGGTGCCTGGAATAAAGAAAAAATTCAAACCCACAGTCTGGATGCCAATTTAGCGGCAACAATTATGGATAAAAATCAATCTATCACTTTTTCTTATACTCTTCCTCCAAAGGATCCGGATATTAGATGGACTGCAACTTTTAGGGTATGGATTTCAGATACCTCTCTTAGCATGAGCATGACTAAACCGGAAGAAAAAGATAAATCAAAAAAAGCCGTCTGGAAATACAACACATTAAATATTGATGAACGTTTAAATTTCGGCACATTCGGCAATTTTTCGCAAAGAATTAATGTTGACACAGAAAAAAAAGAACTAACCTTGTTATCCTCATCCTTGAGTTTGACAAAATGGAGGATAAACGCGTCTTTTGACGCAAGCCGTATGTTAGGATATGAATGGATAAATGACCCCGCCAACCCCGTCAATACCGGATGGCAGTTGTGCACGGGCGAACAGAAACTTAAACCTGGTTATTTTAAATTATCTTATTCTGACAGTTTTAATTTAATAAATATTTGGAAAAACCGCATGGATTTTAATCTTAGCATTAACACAGGATTAAATTTTGATCTTCAGAGGTATACCCAATCCAGTTTTAATTTTGATATAAGTTTTACTGCTAAAGTTCACAGAATTATTGATTTATCATTATCAACCAGTTCAGTGAATGATTCGATTTACAAATATATCAGAAAATGGCCGTTTTTTAACAGGGCAGACATTGAAATTTCCAAAGGAACCGAAACTAATTTGTTTAAGGATCTTTTTAATTCATTCAGGTTTGGCAATGAAGCGCTCAGGCAAAATTCCGGTTTTAAGATGAAAAATTTTAGAATTACCGCTACCCATTATCTTGGCGATTGGCAGGCAGTATTGAACTGGACAATGATGCCGTACCGTGCAAATAGCAGGGAACCATTTCAAATGAATAATGAAGTAAGTTTTTTGCTCCAATGGGCTCCAATAGACATAATTAAGTCGGATATTTCATTCAACAAAACAAGAACGCCAAAATGGCTTACCACTGGACTGTAAAAAAATGTATACTGATTTTATCTCGCACACAGGCAAGTATATGCCATTAAAACGGCATATACCAGTGCGATGTGCGGCATTTAAACGTCGCACATCTCCAATTGAACAATTACTTTGTTAATGCCCTTAAGCCTAAGAGTGAAGGGGAAAATATAAAGAATTCACAAATTAAAGTCCAAAGCGCTGGGTGAACTGTTTTAAATGGCTGCCAATAAAAATTGCACCGTAACAACTGAGCGCAATGCCTATGGTAATGCCAATGGGGATCATGAACGAAATTCCGTTTGTCAAAGCCATGTTATGGAATTCAATGCCAAAAAAAGCAGAGGTCAAGGAAACCAGCATAACAAGGCCGGCAATTACCCAGCCTCTGACAGAAAACCCGCCCAGCGTTTCAATTTCTTCCAAATTAAACGCTTCGCCTTCCTCCGCTGCAATCATTGCCATGACTGAATTTTCCAAATTCTGAGACGGAGGCAAAAATTCACGGCTCATTATGTCCTTGCATTCTTCAAAGCGCCCTATTTTCCTTGCACAATCAGGACATACAAGAAGATGAAACCCCACTTTTATTCTTGTAAAGATCGTTATGGAATTATGAAAATCTTGTTCAAAAAATTCATATGCCCTATCTAAATTTTTTTTGCAGTTCATTTTTCTTCCTCCTTATTCCAGTAGTTCTAGTTTTTCACGCAGAAGTTTTTTTGCCCGAAACACATGAGATTTTATGGTATTTACCGGAAACCCGGTAATAAGTTCAATCTCTTGATATGACAGATCGTAAAAAAAATACAAATCAATACACATCCGGTAACGTTCCGGAAGTTCATGCACAGATGCTAAAATAGCATCTTTCGCCGCTTTACGAATCATCTGGCGTTCAGGGGTATTGTTGTCTGCGTTTGCAACATCCTCTTCCGCAAGACTCTGATATTCTTTTCTGCGGTTAATTCCGTTAACCGCAGTATTATATGCAATTCTGTACAACCATGTTGAAAATTTTGAACGCCCTTCAAAACCGGAAAGGTTCCGGTATATTTTTATAAAGACTTCCTGAACAAAATCTGATGCATCTTCTGCATTATGAAAAAAACTCATGCCCATTCCAAAAACAGACCGTTCGTAACGCCGTACCAGCAGCCTGAACAAATCTTTCTGTCCAGATACTATTTGATCAACTATCAACTGATCGTCATAGCCGCTATCAGTCTTTTTCCCTCCCGATTTGTTACAATCAATCTGTTGTTTGTTCCTGTGATTGTTTTCCGGCAAATTATCCTTACCTTCATGATTCATTTTACCTTGCTAAAACGCTTAATTCTATAAAATGCCAACAAGCCAACCCCCATTGAAAGCGGGATAATTCCTCCCAATAACCCATAACCGGGATTAGCCTCCATTAAAACCAAAAAAATTGTAAGCGTAATTCCAACGCTTCCCAAAAGCAATCCTGTAAGCAGGCTGAAAGTGGATAAATCAAAATCCGGCCGTTTATACTGGCCTGCTTTAATGAGCAATGTCCGCCGGCGATGAATCCAAAGCAGATAAAAAAAAATCACTACAGCGCCCATTACAATCCCAACAATGGGAATAACGGCAATTATTACCTGTGCTGCCACCGAAAATTAAAACCTCTCCTTACATTTTATTACAACTTCATTTACCAATGTTCTTTCCTATTCCTATTATAACAATTATATCTTTTTCTGTCTCTAATATTGACACAGGATAATGTTAAAAGTTGCATAATAGAGTCAAGAAAACCTATAAAAAATGAAGTTTTTAGAAATTCCCTTAATTAAAAACTCTTAAATCAGTAAAATATATTGATTCAATTCTTCCAAGAAGCAGTAAGGCATTAAATTGTTTTAAAATTTCTGTTTTTGCCTTATTTTCATCCAACGTTTGCACTTCATCGCCGGTTAATGAAGAAAAATAAGCGGTTATAATTGAACGAAAGCTGCCGATGCGGGAAGCTAATTCCTCGGAAAAAGCAATGTCCCCGGCAGGGTAAGGGAAGCTGACAGAAAGCACCGCAGATCCAGGATTTTCCCCGCTAAGAGGAATTCTAATTCTTCCAAGGCCGGAAAAAATCTCTGTTGTTCCGCTGTTTTGAACCGTATTGATGCCCTGCACAGCGGCATCGTCTGCGGCCGAACCGATTCGGATCAAAGGCTCTGCATTAGGGGGTCGAAACAGGGCAAAGAGGCTGCCGGCTGCCAAAACTACAGCGATCAACAATAATAAAATAATGCCCGCCCGGTAAAAATACAACTTTTTTTTCGATGGAACAATAAATTCCCTTTTCATAATAATCCTTATAGCGCTAATTGACTAATCATTAGGTTTGCGGTATTCCGCAATTCCCCCACTGTTTTTCTTTGCAGTACAACCAGCCGGTAGATTGCAGTATCAACAAAACTTAATAAAAAGTCATTTAAATTTTTTATCTTTATATTTTTTATCTCTCCTGATTTAACGCCTTGAATTACCAGCGATGCCATTATGTGCCGTAATTTTACCGTTCGCCGCAGTAGCCTGTGCTCCACATTAGATTTGCTTTTTGACAAGTACAGAAGGTAATTCAATGTAACAGAAAGCAAACGGCGGTTTTCTTCAAGAAGGCTGAAAATATTCTGAATAATTTTTTGAATTTTTTCTATGCTGCCCAATGCCTCATCGGAACAGATTGATTGAATTTCATCGCTTGCTTTTGTTAAAAGTGTTTTAATGCTGTAATTAAAAATTTCCTTTTTGTTTTTAAAATAAATATATAAGGTAGTTCGGGTAATTTTACACCGGTCGGCAATTTTTTGAAATGTAACATTCTCGTAACCTTCATCAATAAAGACATCAAGTGTTTTTACAAGAATTTCCATGCGCCTTTTTTCATGTTCCACAATAATTGACATTTCTATCTCCTTACTTTATAATTTCCCGTACTGAAAAAAATATGTTTTGATAGGGCCGCCGGTTATTTCATGGCAGGAATTTGCTTTTTTGCCAAAAAAATGCTCAAAACCCGAATTGCCGGTAATTACCGCAAATTTCCAATTAGAAAAATTCCGTGCAAGCAAAGGCATTTCTCTATACACCTGCTGCGAAAGATCCTCATTTCCCAGGCGCTTGCCGAAAGGCGGATTGGTAACAATAAATCCATCGGCGCTTACCGCAGGCGAATCCTCAGCAGAAAAGGTAAAATCCGGATATGCCTTCTGCATGGGCAGTGTTTTTATTTCAGGCATAAGGGGAAAATTTTCAGGAATTGGATCGCCGCTTTCATCTGTTGAATGATGCTGTTTTTGCATTAGCGCCAGCCTTTGCGCCCTTTTAAGATTTGACACTGCCAGATCAGAAGCAACTGAATCTTCATCGCTGCCGGCAATGCGGATAAGCCTGTTGAAATTAATTTTTGAACGGAATTCATCCCTTACCGCATTTTCAATGCCCTTGTCGGCAATGATCATGGATTCAAGGGCAAAGCTCCTTCCCAGGCCGGGAGCCATGTCCCAGGCATACAAAAGCGCCTCCGCAAGAATTGTGCCCGAACCGCAGAATGGATCGTATAACGGATATTTTCGCTTCCAGCCGGAAAGCAAAAGCAAAGCCGCGGCTGTGGTTTCGCGTAAAGGCGCCGTGCCTCCTGCTCTTCTGTAGCCGCGCTTGAACAAGGGCTGCCCGCTTAAATCCAAAAGCAGCGTTACCATGTCTTTTTCAATATACACCCTTGCTTCAGCCTGAGTATTTTCACTGCCTGTTTCGGGCAGCCTTTCCATTCCGTAAGCATTGCAAAGCCGCTGTGCCGCTGCTTTATGCACAATGGACTGAATGCTTGTTTCAGCGGAAAGCCGTGAGCGGTTTGTACGAACCTTTACCACCTTAAAACCAAGGTTCGCAGGGACAATTTTTTCCCAGTGAACCGCCCTGCTTTGTTTAAACAAAACGTCAAAATCTGAAGCGGAAAAGCAAGCCATTTCCAGCAGCACACGGTCAGCAGCCCTAAGCCCAATAAGGGCACGGTACAAACCGGCAAGGCTGGAGTGAAAACAGACTTTGCCGTATCCAGAATTGATAATTGTGAAATTGAGCTTTTTTAGCTCATTGGAAACAACTTTTTCAGCACCTACTGCGCATAAAGCATAGACGCGGTAGTTTTTTTCATCAGCGGTTATTTTTTTTTCCACACCTATATTATAACAAATTTTATTTTTTTGTAAAAGGCTGTGAATTTAATGCATTGCAAAATTTTCAATGGATTTTCCAGCAATTGCTGCAACGACAATAAGATAAGCCCGCCGCATCTTCGCAGCGAACAAACTCTTTGATAACTTTTGAAGCTGTAATTTAAAGGCCACGGATTAGCACGGATTTCCACAGATTTACACTGATTATTTTAAATTTTAATTCTTAAAATCCGTGTAAATCCTTTTAATCCGTGGAAATCAAGAGGGGAACCTTCGCCTGAACCACTTGCAGTGGTCAGGCTCGGTTGAGGTGCCGTGGC
>WRNF01000069.1 GCA_009776715.1 Treponema sp.
TTCAAAATTAAAATTATTATCTTATATTTTGTTAATGTCAAAAACAATTTCTTGTAAAACAAAAAATGTAACTGTATTTGACGGATTTTCCGGATCAACAAGAGTTAGCCAGGCATATGCAAAAAGCGGGTATACTGTTTATGCAAATGACATTGCTCCTTATTCAAAGGTTTTTAATACAGCATTTTTATTAAATAAAAAAGCCCCCGAAGAATATAAACCTCTCATTGATCATTTAAATAACCTTAAGCCTTTTGAAGGATGGTTTACGGAAAATTATGGGGGAGACAGCTTTTATAAAAAATCAACTAATGCAGATGGATATAAAAAACCTTGGCAAAAAAAGAACACAAAAAAATTAGATGCAATTAGGGAAGAAATAGATAGATTAAATCTTGATGAAGTTACTAAAGCTATTGCAGTAACAAGCTTAATTTTTGCAATGGATCAAGTTGATAGCACCTTAGGTCATTTTGCGTCATATTTAAATGAATGGTCTCCTCGTTCTTATAATGATATGAAATTAGAAGTCCCAGAATTGTGGATAAATGAAAAAGATAATATCGTAATGAATTATGATGTATTTGAAGCGGTTAAACTATTACCAAATAATATAATCATAGCATATTTCGATCCTCCATATGGTTCAAATAATGAAAAAATGCCCCCTTCCCGGGTAAGATACGCATCATATTATCATTTATGGACAACAATATGCTTAAACGATAGGCCATCTCTTTTCGGCAAAGCAAACAGAAGAACGGACTCATCAGATAATGTTGCCGGATCTGTTTTTGAAGAATTTAGAAAAGGGAATTCTGGAAAATTTCTTGTTGTTGAAGCGATTGAAAAATTAATTAAAGAAACATATGCTAATTACATTATTTTATCTTATAGTTCCGGCGGCAGAGCTGCTGCGAATGAATTGAAAAATGTATTAAATACTTATGGAAATATTATTAGCATCAAAAAAATTGATTATAAAAAAAATGTAATGGCAACAATGAAATGGACTAATAATTGGATAAAAGACAATGAAGAAAAAACCTTTGAATATTTATTTTTATTGGAAAAAACAGCAAGCGGTTAGCGTATATTGCATCAGATATAAGGGAACCTCTAAAAACTTCAGTTTTTTGAGGTTTTCCTACCAGTAGGAGAAAATTGTATTTTCGTAAGTTGTTACCACATAAGGAATTAGCAATTTACAATGTTCGGGCAAGCTTTGCCGGAAAGCACATCGATAAGGTTTTGAACTGACAGTTCGGCCATGCCGGCAATGGCTTCGGCGGTATGTGCCCCGGTATGAGGCGTAACTACCACATTTTCCAGGGAAAAAAGGTTCAAATGGCCGGGAGGCTCGGCTTCATAAACATCAAGCCCTAATCCGCCTAAATGCCCTGATACCAGAAGCTCATAGGCCGCGCTTTCATCGATAAGCCCGCCGCGGGCGGTGTTGATAATAACAGCGCCCTTTTTCATTTTCTTCATAACCGGCGCGGAAATAATGTTTCTGGTATCATCTTTTAGCGGTAAATGCAGCGTAAGAAAATCCGCTTCTGTAATCACATCATCAAAAGAAGCGGCTGTTATACCATTTGCCTTGGCATATTCAGGATCAATATGNGGGCTGTTGGCNATGACGCGCATGGAAAACCCGNATGCCCTTTTTGCCGCAGCTTTGCCTACCGCCCCGAGACCAATTATGCCTAAGGTTTTACCGTACAGTTCAAAACCAGATGTCCGCGGCCACTCNCCTTCCTTTGTTTTCCGGTCAAGGAAAGGCAGTTTACGGGCAANGCAGAGGAGCAGCGCAAAAGTTAAATCCGCAGCGGCATTGGCATTTACGCCGGGGGTATTGCAGACAGCAATGCCTTTTTCCCTTGCCGAAATAAGGTCCACTCTGTCAACGCCTGCGCCATAACGGGAAATAACCTTTAGCNTTGGGGCATTTTCAATTACCTTCCGCGTAATAAAATCAACGCCGGCAATAAAACCTTCGCAATCTGAAACCAGGGGGATAAGCTCATCCTCGGTTAGGGGTTTTCCTTTTGGATTAAAAATGATATTATCCGAAAAAGAACGCAGAAGCTGTAGAGCGGTTCCGCCTGTATCGGGTTTAAAGGATGTAGGGGTAACCAGCACTTTCATAATAACGCCTCCATATGATACTATAGTATACCGTTTTTAGAATAGTTTACCAATAAGGATGGAAGAAATGATGATTAAAAACTACGGCGAAGTAAAAAACTGCGATGCAGTAAAAAAAAGCATAGCAGAAAATTTTTTAATTCCGGTGATTGTAATGAACGATGCCGGCAAATCGGTTGAAACTGCACGGGCTTTGCTTGCAGGCGGCGTAAATGTAATGGAAATAACTCTTCGTACTGAAGCCGGCCTAAAAGCCATAGAAAATGCGGCGCAATCCTGCCCCGAGATTTTGCTTGGCGCCGGAACCGTGCTTTCTCTGGAAAAATGCAAGGAAGCAATTTCCCGCGGTGCGGCCTTTATTGTGTCCCCCGGCTTTGATCCTGAAATTGCCGAATATTGCCTTACAAACAACGTGGCGGTATTCCCCGGCTGTGTAACGCCTACAGAAATTATCGCCGCGATTAAATTCGGCCTGGATGTGTTAAAATTTTTCCCGGCAAACGTATACGGCGGAGCGGCAGGAATAAAGGCTCTTTCCGGCCCCTTTCCGGGAATTAAATTTATTCCCACCGGCGGAATTAATAATAATAACATTGTTGATTTTTTGCTTCCCCAGGTTTTTGCCATTGGAGGAAGCTGGTTCTGCGAACAAAAATATATCCAAGCAGGAGACTTTGCGGCTATTACCGCATCCTGTAAAACAGCATTGGAAATTGTAAGAAAGAACAATAATAATCGGAAACAGGCAATAAATTAAATTTTAAAGGCAAAAAAAGAGAAACAGGGCGTAATTTATGCGAAAAAAGGACATTATTTTACAAAATTTTAGCTGTTTATTTTTTAAAAAAACGTGATAATTGAAAAAAAACATATTGACAAATATAAAAAAAATAGTTTATACTAAATAAAATATATTTTAAGGAGCGAATTTTATGAAGAAACTCGTATTTTTCTTGGTAATTGGCATGCTGATTTTTTCAGGCACTGCCTTTGCCCAGACCACTCAGGGTCCTAACACAGGAAGCGTTGAAGGTGCCGAATCTGCTGCCGAAAACTTTGCAGGCGGCGGGTATGTCGGGCCATTGCTTGGCATCCTGAAGATTGAAGACCTAGCAAACACAGTGCCGAATGAATTTGTCATTGTGGAAGGCTTTCTTATTCAGCAGAGGGTTCCTGGAAATTATATCCTTGCCGATGCAGCCGAAGATGCCGCTTTTTCAGTAATTGTGCATTTTAACCCTTACGGCTGGGCAAACCTGGATATTGATGCAAGTACCCCAGTACTCGTTTTCGGTACCGTTAATCGGTCAGAACTCAGAATTGAGATTGAAGCCATACGTATCGAGATTCCGGAATAATCTTGCCAAGTTTTCCGCCAGGGCAACCTGGCGGAAATCTTTTAATTCTTAATTGATGTTTCCATAATAATCCCTTCAAAAGAGAAAATTACAGTTTTTAATATTTTAATTTTTTAGCTTTTCTGCTGTTGCGCGATCATTCTCTGCTTTATCATTTTCCCCTTTTCCCATATAGGCATTTGCCCGCAGGGAATAAAGAACAGCATCATTTGGCGTAAATTCTATAGCCTTGGTATAATCTGCAATGGCATTATCGTACTCTTTAAGCCGATAATTTGCTACGCCTCTGCCCGTATAGGGGAAAACTAATTTCGGGTAAAGCTCCACTGCCTTGGAATAATCCTCTACAGCTTTATCATAATTTTTTTTCGATAAATATGCGTTTCCCCGGTTATTGTAGGGGAAGGCAGAATTTGAATTGATGCCAATAGCATCAGTAAAATCGGCTATAGCCTTATCCTGATTGCCCATATTGGCATAAGACAAACCCCGGTCATTGTAAGCGGCAAATAAGTTTTTTTCAAGGGAAATTGACTCGGAAAATTCAGTAACAGCCGATTTATAATCCTGCTGCAGGTAATAGGAATAACCTCTGGCATAATGATCATATTCAGCGTTTAACTCAGCGCCTTTTGAATAGTCGCCTTTGGCATTCTCAAAATTGAATTTGCCGCTCTGGGCGTTTCCTCTTGCAATATAGGCATCTGCCATAGAAGGATCCTTTTTAACGGCCTCGCTGTACTCATTAATAGCCTGATCAAATTCGTATCTTTTGTAATGTTCATTTCCCCGGCTGTAATGGGTGGCAGCGTCTATTTCAGGAACTGTTTCCTTTGGGGCCGCCGGCTCTTCTTTGGCAGGTTCTTGAGGCGCCGATTTGCATCCAAAAACCAACAAAATAAGTATCAGTGAAAGTTTTAGTTTTTTCATAATACCCTCCATAAAAAAATAATTGATAGAGCCAACTGTAAAACCTGGAGTTTCACAATTGACTATGCAGTTTCCCGCCCAACGGGCTCGGTCTTTTGGTCCGCCGAAACTTGCTTTTTTTAAACAATGGTTTCTGCAAAACAAAAGTATTGCAAAAACCCCGATAATTAAATTATTAATACTTTAAAAACAAATGTCAAGAAAACAATTAAAAAAAGCATAGGAAAAACAGTAAGAATTTTGAAATATTATTCTTTTTTAACCGAATTCGTTAATTATTTGGGAAAAAAGAGCATTTCCTAAGATTCCATTTACTTTGGTCATCAGTAATCTATTGACTTTTTTAAGTATTGTAATTATAATATATTTTACGGGTTTTAAAATCCGCAAAAGTAAAGGTTTTTTAACCTAATTTTTTTTATTTATATTAGGAGGCTATTTATGGCTAAAAAAGGTATTACATCGGTTGCATTAACAGTTGTTTTGTTCCTCTTTATGGGCACAGGGCTGTATGCACAATTAGGGCCAAGGCTTATTGAATCACCGGAGAAAGAAGCTACGGCAACTCAGTTCTGGAGCGATCCAGACAATTTCATTAGCGTCACAGGTTATAACAGTGTGGAATTTGACAAATGGTTTGGCGTTGTTTCTTTTGCTCCATTTGGCGGCAACGCAAATAATGCACAGATAGGTTTTGCCGCAAATTTTGGCTCTGTGTATACAGCGCTTTGTTATGGCGGGAATATGGCCAGGCTTGGACAGCATAGATACACTGAAGCTGAAATAAATATGTACGGCACAAATAAAACAATGAGAAACTATACCGGTCTCAATGCTATTAATCCAAGTGCGCCAATCTATAATGAACTAGCCCTTCTCATCGGTGTTGCGGACATGGGATTCAGGCTTTCAGTCGATTCAAGCTACCATACGCGAAAAATAGATGATGTTTTTACTGTTAACGGTACCGATTTTTATAAAGGATTCAAGGACCAACGCGGTAATATTAACCCAGAAATAGCATGGGGAATGGCAAAGCCTCTTCTTTCCAACGGCCTTCAGCCTCATGCATATTTAAATTTTGACTTTGGACGCGACAGCCAAAAATATCAGGTTTACGATAATGCTTCTGATTTGTCTGATTATATCGGCAGATCTAATAATAGTTTATCGCTTGGTCTTACCGCTGCATCCGGAGCTTATTCGATTTTTAACCGGGGCGGTTTTGATCTTTCGCTTGACCTGTGGTATTTCTTTGACATTACAACATACAACAACGAATATAACTATTTAGATGAAAGCGATCCGACTGCGATGAATGGTATAAAGAAAGGCTACAAAGGCAGATATGACGGCACTAGTTTTATGGAAGAAAGCAGCAACAATCATTTGGTAATACCCTGCGTGTATGCGTTTTGGGAGGGCGAAAAAATATCACTGGCAGCCGAGCTTGATTTAGGCTTGGGATTTGGTTTTGAGAAAAATATTGATTTGGATTATAGGCGGATACAAGACCAACTTGCTCCCGGCACTTGGCTTCAAGACGGCAGCGGCGTGCTCGTTAAAGACGGCAGCGATGCTAAAATAAGTTACATTATGTTTAACCCAGTTATCTATCTTGGCATGAAATGGGCGATTGTTCCCGAAAAATTCTTCTTTAATGCCGGTCTTAAACTTGATCTGGGGTACCCTCAATCAACAACTAAAAAGAGCGTTGAATATAACCGGGGAGAAAAAGCAAACAATTCTGACGAAAAAGACGTTACTAAAGATTACACCGGTGCAAGTACTACGCTTACACTGGGGGTTACTTTTAATCCCACCGTTAACCTGGGATTCCAGGCAATGTGCGGAGTTGCAGCAAATAATGATCTTTCTGTATTTAATGCAACCAATAGCGGCCTCTTATATTTCTCGAAAATATTAGCAACATTAAGATTCTAGAGAATTACCTTGAGAAATTATCTCTTGGAAAGGAGTTGTTTATGAAGAAAAACAACAAAAACCGGTATTTAACGGCAATATTGGTATTATTATTATTAATAACAGGTGGAAATGTGTTTGCAAGCCCTGTTTTATTCAGCTCGCCGCAGAATGATGCCACAACAGGAAGAATAAGAAGCGATGCCGATAATTTTTTATCTGTGCGGGACTATGCAAACCTTGATTTTAACAAATGGTTTAGCGTTATATCCTTTAAAAACGCCCTTGCAACCAACTTCTATACATTTGCCGGCATCTCGCCTTCCGAGATGGCGCAGGCAGGCTTTGCAACAAATTTTGGAAAACTGTATATGGCTTTGTACTACGGCGGCAACGCATGGAAAAGTTTTGGCAACGCAAATGTTTTTAATTACAGTGAACAGAATATTAGCGGTAAAAACATGCGTGTTTATAACAATCTTCCGGCATTTACTTTTAACCGGGATTTACAATTGTATAACGAAGCGGCCCTGTTATTTGGCATTGGAGATTTAATGGGCATTAGGCTTGCCTATGCCCACAGTTTTCAGTCCGTAAAAGTAGACAATGATTTTGCGGTAATTAACGGCGGGAGCGTCAGCGGTTATGATTATTTTAAAAGTTACAAAGAAGGAGTAGGAAATATTAACCCGGAAATCTCATGGGGATTGGCGAAAGAATTAATTCCTGGCAGGGGAATTAAACCCGAAGTAAAAGTTGATCTGATGTTTTATAAAAATTATATTCAGAAGGAAGAATATACCGATAATACCCGCACTGAAACGAAGGGGACAGAAATTGTCAAGTCCCAAAATGAAGTAACTTTAGGCATTACCGCTAGTTTAGGCGGGTTTACTTTTGCACGGATAAACGATTTTAGTTTTGGCGCCGATATGGAATACGGTTTTTCGCTATTAATACCTTTTGGCAACGAGTATAGCTATGAGGATGCTACGGGAAAATACCAGATAGCAAAATTCAAGGGCAGCGGAAATAAGCCTGATCAGGGTGAATCGTATCGTGAAACCGGCATGAATCAGCATATAATTACCCCGTCTTTCGGCGCTTCATGGCAAGGCAACCGGCTTAACATTTCATCAAGGCTTGGCTTTGAAATGACATTAAGAAAAAATACATTAACAGATTTGAGATTTAAAGAAGTTGATGATGGAACCGGCAATATGAGACCCAATACTGAGGGAACACTGGTAAAAAGCAATAGGGACGAAACAACTTCCTTTTTTGCTTTTGCTCCTGTTCTTGGCTTAGGCATGCAGTGGGGAATTGTACCGAATATTCTGTTTCTGAATATTGGCGGCGAAATTAGTTTTGGCATACCGTATTTTTGGACACAGGAACAAAAAACATATAATCAAGGAGTGGAAGATAAATCCAGATACAGTAAATTTAAGCGAAATACTGCAAACGGTACCGACACCCAGACTACCGGAGCTTCTAC
>WRNF01000070.1 GCA_009776715.1 Treponema sp.
TTTTTCTGGTTTTTTGGGGCTTTATATTAAATGAGGGGGGGTACACCCCCTCCGCTCGAAAAAAAACAAGGTTTTATTTCGAGCTACCCCCACCAAACTATTTCTCGCACATAGGTAACGGAACAGTTACAAAAAATTTACAATTCAAAATCTATGTTTTCTTTATCTTCTTCTTCTTTTTCCTCCTCATCAATATCTTCTTCGTCAAATTCGTCTGAATCATATAAAGACCCAGAGTCATCAAAAAACAATTCATCCTCTCCTTCATTATCTTCATAATACAAAATCCTTGAACAGTAGGGGCAAAATATAAATTCATTTCCCAAACGGACATTATTTGAAAATTGGGCAGGCAAAATCATATGGCAGCCCAGGCAAACATTTCCTTTAATGGCAACTATGCCAATTCCTGCTTTATTTCTTAGAATTCGTTCAAATTTAAATACTACATCGGAATCTAAATCATTGGTAATATTTTTTTCTTTTTTTATAAGGTCATCAAGTTGCTTTTTCTTTTCGGCAACTTCGGCATCTATCCCGGCTTTTTTTTCAGCAAGTTCGCTTTCCTGTTGTTTGATAAGCATAGTCGCATGATCAATTTGTTCGTTTAGCTCAAGCAGGATTTTTTCTTTGTGCTGAACTTCTTTGCGGTACAACTGTTCCTTTTCTTCGGCGGTATGTCGTTCCTTATCATAAGCTTCATATTCCCGTTGGGTATTAATCATAGAAATATTTTTTTCAGCTTTTTCCCTTGCAGTTTCCGCTTCATTTAAATATTTTCTTGCTTCTTCTTCTGCAATTTTTACCTTTTCATACTCCTGATTTTTTTCTATAAAACCTTTTCTTGTCCTGTTATGCGCTTCTATAAGAGCACCCAACTGTTTAGGAATTTCCTGAATTACATTCTCCAGTTTAATTTTTTCTGAAAGAATGTCTTGCAGATCCCTAAGTTTATTCATTTCATTATCTTTTTCCATGCTCGCTCCTTTGGGAATTCAATTACCCAATAGTATTTCAAACTTATTCAAGAACTAATCTGCACCTAAAGTTCGCATGTTCCCGAACAAGCCAGTATATTTAGCTGCGTAACAGCAGCTTTGAAAATTTAATGATCAAGGAAATCCTTGAGTTTTATGCTGCGCTTGGGATGCCTTAGGCGGCGAAGTGCCTTTGCTTCAATTTGCCTGATTCGCTCCCTGGTTACCCTAAACCATAACCCTACTTCTTCAAGGGTAAGCGAATAACCGTTTCCCAATCCAAAACGCATTTTTAAAACCTCTTGTTCACGTTTAGGAATCGTGGAAAGAATCGCTGTTATTTGTTCCCTGAGAACAGTATTTTCAGATTGAATAGCTGGATTTTCCACGTCTTTATCTTCAATAAAATCGCCCAATAGAGAATCTTCTTCTTCGCCAATAGGGGTTTCAAGGCTAATGGGTTCCCTGGCAACCTTTTTAACCTGCTTTACACGATGAATCTGCCAGCCTAATCTTTCTGCAATTTCTTCATCAGTGGGTTCGCGTCCAAGGGTTTGCAAAAGCTGCCGTGATTCCCGCAACACTTTATTTATCTGCTCTATCATGTGAACAGGAATTCGAATGGTTCGTGCCTGATCCGAAATAGAGCGGGTTATGGCTTGCCGTATCCACCATGTAGCATAAGTTGAAAATTTAAATCCTTTTTGGTATTCAAATTTTTCCACAGCTTTGATTAAGCCAATATTGCCTTCCTGGATAAGATCAAAAAAATGTAAACCTCTGTTAAGATATTTTTTCGCTATTGACACTACCAAGCGAAGGTTGGATCTGGTCAATTTATCTTTGGCATGCTTCATTAATTCTCTGCCGCGCAGAATCTCCATACTCATATTATTAATATTTTCAATTGTTTCTTCGAATTCGGCTTCCATTGCATCGAATTCTTTTTCCATTTCCTGGATTTTCCGAATTTTATCTTTTATTTCATCAACAGAAAGGGCAAGGTTTTCTTCCAGTTTTTCCCTTTCATCCTTTATGGTAAGCATACGGCCAATAGAACGCAGATCTCTTTGTGAACTAATTTTTAAATGTTTTTCTATTTTTTCCTTTTCTTTATTATATTCCTTTATTTTTTTTCCTGCCTGAATAAATTTTTCTGAAAACAGAGTTATCTCGTCTGGATGAATCTGCACACCCTTTAGTATGCGCATTATGCGTTTTCTTAGGCCGTTTAATTCTTTATCGTCAAAATAATCTTCACCTCTGTCAAGGAACCGTTGTTTTATTTCTATGTAACTCTTTAAATCGCCGTTAATTGTTTTTAATGCGTCTCTATAATGTGTGCTTATTCTTTTTTGTTCAGCCGTTCGTTCTGTAATTTCTTTTTTGCTAAGGTTTAGTTCCCGTAAATCTTTTTTTGAAAATGTTTCATCTGTAATATGATAAAATTCAGGAATTATCATTCCAGATTTTTTTATAACATTTTTTATAATATTTTCCCCTTCTTCCATTTTTTTGGAAAGTTCAATTTCCTGCTCGGCTGTAAGAAGCGACTCACGGCCGATTTCACGCAAATATAAACGCAAAGGATCGTCTACTAATGTGTTATCTTTACTGTTTGAGGCAGCCCGTTTCTTTCCGGCTGTACCAACCCTGGAATCGTAAGGGTCCGCATCCCCGTCAAGAGAACCCTCATCCATGGTAATTTGTATGTTATGGGATGCAAGAAGGGAAAGCACCGGTTCAATTTTATCAAAATCTGAATTAATATAATCGGGCAGATAATCGGTAAACACTTCAAAAGACAAAGTTTTCTGGCCTTTTGCATATTCAAGAAGTTTAATAACAGCAGGATTTAATAAAATATTTTCAGGTTCATTGTTTTCTGCAGGGTTAGGCGCTTCGGGGATCATTTTTTTATTATTTGCGGTTTTATTCGAAACCTTTTGTTTCCCGGCCGGTAATATTATTTTACCTGTTTTTACTGAAACTGCGGAAGATTTTGCAATTTTTTTTGTTTTAGCGGTCTTATCCTGTTTATTTGTTTTAGCGGTCTTATCTTGTTTATTTGTTTTAGCGGTTTTATCCTGTTTATTTGTTTTAGCAGGCTTTTCTGTTTGAACAGAAGTAGGCGCATTGATAGATTTTGCTTTTCTGCCGGGAACAGTTTTTTTTGCAAGGGCTGCTGTTTTTACCGCAATTTTACTCTCTGTCTTTGCCGCTTTCTCCTTTTTAACCGAAGTTTTTATCTCTTTAGCCGCTGTTTTTTGTTTACCTGTCATTCATTATTTCCCTTTCAATATTTGTATCTCATTATCAATATACCTCTGTTCAGAAAAAAATTCAGTTAAATCATTATTATCTGCAACAGAATTCCGCTCTTTAACCCGAATTTCGGATATTATTTCTTCACGTCTTTTACGAAGTTTCTTTATCTTTATTCGTTTTATTCCATCCTCCATTAATTTTTCGGGATTGCGGTTTGAATCCCCTTTAAATTCAGGCGAAATTCCCCTCTTTATAATAAAATTCCTCAGATCAACAGAATTTATTCTTGATATTATTATTTCAACGCTGTTTTGGTCATTTGTAAAACATTCCTCTAACGCAACAAAAATTTCTTTTGCATTAATGTCATCAATTTCATGCATTGAAAGCATTTTTCTAAATTCAGGATACAAATACGGATTAACCAAAACAACAATGAGTAAAAATAATTCATCGTTCATCTGAATTAATGTCTTTTTTTGAGGCGCCTCCATGTATGCCGGCTCTGCCGGAGATTGTCTGCTGGAATGCTGCCAGCGTACAAAATCACTAACAATTGATGCTTTATTCAAGTGAATTCTGTCTGCGGTTAAACTAAAACAGTCATCCCGCTCACTGTCTGAACCAAGCACATCAATATACGGGAATAAAAACCCGCATATTTGGTTCTTTCCAAACGGCGATGCGCTGCCAAACCGGGCTATCCCCCTGTTTAACAAGTACTCTATGTCTAATATAACATGATTCATAAAATTTTTCAAGGTTTCTGCATCAAATTCTTTCAAAATATCGGCAGGATCTTTTAATTTGGGCTCATTGGCTGCAGTTTCAGGGTCAATGAGACGGCAGTTAAGGCCGGTTTTTCTGCATAGAATTATGCTTTTTGCCGCCGCGTTTTGACCGGCTTCGTCCGAATCAAAAACAAGCACCGCTGTGTCCGCCCACCGCCGCAGCATTTTAGCCTGCTCTTCTGTTAATGCCGTGCCGCAGGGCGCTGCTGCATTGCAAATTCCCGCCTGATGCAGCGCAATAACGTCCATGTAACCTTCCGCTATGTACACTGTTTTTTGCCGCCTGATTTCCTGCAGCGCTAAATCAAGGCCGTAAAGTATCTGCCCTTTACTGTAAGTGTCAATTTCTCGCGTGTTAATGTATTTTGGCAGTTTCTTGTCTTCAATGCCGTCCTGCGGCATTGCCCGCCCGCCAAAAGCAACTATGCGCCCATGCCTGTCTGCAATGGGGAACATGAGCCGGTTTACAAAAAATGCTGTTTCCTGGCTGTGCTGGGAAAATAAACCGGAACCGGCCAGAAAATCCGCAGAATATCCTTTTGTTTGCAGAAAATGATGCAGCCACTTTGCATCCGGCGTGGAAAAACCAAGCTGAAAACGTTCAATCATTTCGCGGCTAATTTTCCGCGATAAAAGGTAATCCAGAGCGGCTTTTCCTTCAGGCCTTTCCAGCAAAAAATGCTGAAAAGTAACGGCTGTGCGCCGGTACAGTTCATAGAGCTGCTCTTTCCTTGTTTTTTCCGATTCATCTTCTGCCGATTCAGGCAGAGCGCCGTTTTCGTACACTACCGCAACGCTGAATTTTTTCGCTAAATTTCTTAGCGTTTCCGGATAACTTGATTTATCCATTTCCATGACAAAATCAATTATCCCGCCGCCTTTCTGACAGCCGAAGCAATAGTACAGTTTTTTGTCCGGATCAACGGTAAACGATGCGGTCCGTTCCTGCCCGCCTGCATGGAAGGGGCAGCGCCCCCAAAAACGCCCTCCCCTTTTCTCCAGCCTTAAATATTCTTCCACTACCGTAACGGCATCCATGCGCTGCATTACTTCCTGGATGGTTGCTTTGGAAATGTACATCTTATCTGCCTTTTACGTAGAGCTTGCCGGCCTTGATATGTTCATCTAAATTTTTAGAAAAATAATGCTTCCCTGAATTGGGATCAACCAGGCGAAAATACAAATAATTATTAGCCGCCGGAAAATACGCCGCTTTAAGCGAAACCGCACCGGGGGACGAAATTGGGCCGGGGGGAAGCCCCGTGCGGATATAGGTATTGTAAGGATTTTGAATTTCTATATCGCGGTTTGAAAGAATTTCCGGATGCGGCCTGTCCAGAATTTCAGTAATAATGTACACCACTGTTGCGCATGATTGCAATGCCATGCCTATGTTCAGCCTGTTTTTGAACACGCCGGCCATTTCCGGGGCTTCTTCGGGCAGCATGTATTCGCGCTCAATAATTGAAGCCAAAATTACCAGGTTGTTAAGATCATCGGGGTTTAATTTTCTTAAATTTTCATCAATATTTTCAATATTTTTAAAAAAATTATCTGCCATTGCCTCGATAACCTTTTCCGCAGGATAGTTATTTTGAAACAGGTAGGTGTCGGGGTAAAGATACCCTTCCATGCTTAATCCCGGTATGCGGTACCGGCTGACAATTTCCGGATCAAATGCTGCTGCCATGAATGCTTCCGCAGGGCAAATATCCAATTCTTCCAGAATTTTTGCAGTTTTTTTAAGGGTGAAGCCTTCAGGAATGCTAACTCTTTGCAGGGCCTGCCTGCCCGATACCAATAGACTGTGTATCTCTATTAGTGTTGCGGGAAGCGTTATTCGATACCTGCCGGCTTTGATGTGTTCGCCGCTGTAACGGCATAACAGGAGCCAAAAATATTCGTTGCGGATAAGCGATGCGCCGGCAAGCCTTTGCCCAACCGATTGGGCAATTTCATCTTTTTTTACTTCAAAATGCACTACAGTGCCGCTTATTTCATTTTTTTCGACAGTAACGCCTTCCTGAAGCTCCGCTTTTTCGTAAGAAAATTCAGGAGGAGAATTAAAATGCATAAGAAGGAAAACTGCTGTGCCGCTTAATATAATTGCCAACCCCAGAAACGCTGCAAATATTCCAATTATTCGTTTAATAATTTTTGGCATACTTTTCCTATAATGATATTTCATGCCCCTCGACAGCAAGGCTAATTTCCATTTTTATTATTTTCATGCGCTGAAGATACCATTGGGCCGACTGCAGTATTCCGTACAGTTTTTGATCGTCATATTCCGGATCATGATGAAAAAGAACCAGATGTTTTATTCCCCAGTGAGCCGCAAAATCAACCGACAAGCTAAACGCGCTGTGCCCCCAGTGATATTTTTCAATCGCTTCCCCCAATGTATATTGAGAATCAAGAATGATAATATCAGCATCTTTAAAAAAATTATTATTTTCATCGGTTGGCAGAAAATCATCGGTAGTCAGTTCCGTGTCAGTCGCGTAGATCATATTTTTACCTTTATGGCTCAGTTTATACGCATAAGAGTCTCCGGGATGGTTCATTTTTTTGAAGGTAATTTCAGCCGGCCCGACAGGGACAGTCCCGCTGATGCAATGGAAATTTTTTTTTGAGGCCATATTTTCCATAAGCACCGGAAAATACGGGAACTGCATTTGCCCTGAAAGAATTTCCTTCAAACCTTGTTTCGGCGAATAAAAATCAATTGAAACGGAACTTTTATACGCCGGATCAAAAAAAGGAAGGCCGTGCAGATGATCCCAATGAAAATGAGAAAAAAAGACATGAAATTTTTTAGGGCCAGGTTTCTGCGAACGGCATTTAATTCCCATTTCTCTAAGGCCGGAACCGCAGTCAAATATTACCGGATCGTCAAAGCCATCGCCGATACTAACGCTGATGCATGGGGTGTTTCCGCCAACGGTGCCGCTGAGCCAGGGCGGCAGATTGTTTAAAAAACGTTCCTTGCTTTCAGCATTCGCTATATCCTTAGGCAGAATATTTTCCAGTATCACTGAAATTTTTTCCCTGATAAGACATGAATGCAGCGGCGAGGGTATGGAACCGCGTGCTCCCCAAAAATGAATAATCATTCACCTAACTCCAATGCGCCTAATTTCCCGTTCAATTACCGGCTCCTTTTCAATCTGTTTAAGCAAGTTTTCAATCCCTTCTTTGTTTTTCAATTCTCCGTTATTGATGCCCGGGCAATCTTTACCTGCATTTTTCCATGCTTCTTCTGAACAAAGAATATAGTCCCAAAACGGGAAGGCCCTGCATTGCAGGGGCCGGGCATCATACACCGTGCAGCCTCCCATTCCCTTGCCGGCATTCCAAAAAATGCAATCAAAATTTGACTGTTCTTTCAAAGATAACCGTTCCCTGTATTGTTCAAATGGAACCCAGCGGCACCATGTTCCTATAAACGAATTATAATCCATTTTTAAAAAATTTGCCAACTGAAACAGATCATTCTCTGACAGGTACACATACCCGCTTTCATGCCTACAGCAGTTTGAGCAGCGGGTACAGGAAAAATGCAACCCGGAGGAGTAAAACAGATGATTATTCATGCGCTTATAATTAATATACCGGATTTTTAAGGATTTGTCAAGTTTGATGCTGTTTGCCTCTGTGTAAATCTGTGGAAATCCGTGGCCTTTTAACTATAGCTTCAAAAGTTTTCTTGTAGATGGTTCTCTGCGGGAGCGGCGGCACGGAGCAGCGCAGGGGCTTGACAAACACCGGAAAAAGCGCTATAATAATTATAGAATTATATTAGGGATATAAT
>WRNF01000071.1 GCA_009776715.1 Treponema sp.
GTTTACCTATTTGAGGCTCTTGCCTCAAATAGGCCGCAAAAACCCTTCAAATCCCCATTTATTTGCTATTTATAATTTACGGAGAGAGAGGGATTTGCCCTCCAGGCCTCGACTTCCTGTCTCGGCCTTCCGGGCCGGGGTTTTTGCTAAACCGTCATCCTTGACGGTTTACCTATTTGAGGCTCTTGCCTCAAATAGGCCGCAAAAACCCTTCAAATCCCCATTTATTTGCTATTTATAATTTTACGGAGAGAGAGGGATTTGAACCCTCGGTACCCTTCCGGGTACATACGACTTCCAATCGTACACCTTCGGCCGCTCGGTCATCTCTCCAAAATTGACAAAATTTTCTGGATATTACATTTTTACGGAGAGAGGGGGATTCGAACCCCCGGAACCTTTCGGCTCAATGGTTTTCGAGACCACCCGATTCAACCGCTCTCGCATCTCTCCAAATAATTACTTTCGCTCTCTATATAATATCTGCAATCTTATAAGAATATATCGGAAAAAAAATAAAAGGTCAAGGGAGCACGTTACATAAAAAATAATCATGAAATCTTACATATCAAAATACATTAATTCCTTTGGGATTATTCTTAGAAATTTTTTATCCAAAGTCCATATTTTAGCATTGCTTTTTATCCCATGCATAAGAATTATTACATCAATTAAACCAACACCATAATCCAATAATTTGTGTTGAGAAGAATAAGCTCCGGCAAGTATTATTATTTCCTTATAATTTTCTTTTGGTAAATGTTTCCAAAAATTAATAATTATCTCTTTTTCAAATTTACTTTTTACTCCCTGCAACAATTCTCCAAAAATACATTCTACAGCCAGAATCTCCCTATTCTCCAATAGTTTACTGATTCTGGGGAAATAAAGTTGGTTATTTTTAAGATGTTCGATCCAGATAGAAGTATCAAGAATTATCATTTTTCCGGTTTATTTCCCTAATTTTTTTTCCATTATTTATATATATTGGTTTTCTTTGGATTTTTTTATTCAGCTCTTTAATATTGTATGTATCTACCCAATCCTTTAAAGCAATAGTTATTGCTTCAGTGATAGTGGAACTTCTGGTATAAGCTTTTACATTTTTTACCAAATCATCATCAATTAGTGCAGTTACTTTCATACGATAAATAATACGATATATTATCGTATTTGTCAAGTATATTTGAGTAACGTGTGTCAGCATTCAGTTATTAAAAACATTGCCTCGATTAAAGTATTATTGATTATTATGGCCTCTAATAGAAACTGGCACAAATATTCACCAGCATAAGCGATGCCTTCATCATAGGCTTTTCTATATTGTTCGGTTATTTCTTTCTGTTTCTCTTTGTCATTCTTTAGAGAATCAAAGTTTTCAAAAATAATTGCTCTTGACTTTAGCCACGGTTCGAAAAATATTTTTGAGTGCGAACATTTATTTTTAATGGCTTCTAAAATTGACATCATTAAGATGGTTGAGTCAGATTGACGGCGAGAACACGAGAGGGCATTGATTTAACAAATTTTCGTGTTCTCTGTTTTTCCAAAAAAGCCTACTCAATAATAGCGCAGATAATGTCAATCGCATTATCCAAAATATCTTCTGGTACAGGTTCGCTGAATGAAGCGTTTCTTGCTTTAATATCCAGGCACTTAGCCTGCTCACACATTATTTCGCCTGTAATGGCAGTTCTATTGTCAAGTTTGATATGCATTGGAAAACCGCTTATTGAATTTGTAATGGGGCATACAAGAGCCAAATTGGTTCGTGCATGGAAATGTTCATTGCTTACCACTAATGCTGGCCGTCTCCCTTTTTGCTCATGACCAGTTTGCGGATCAAAATCAAGAAAAATAATGTCTCCCTGTTTTGGATTATATGGCATTACCAGACTTCCTTACCTACAGGTTTTCCGGTGTTCCACTCTTCGCATTTATAATCGCCTGTGTAGTCTGCAAATAGTTTCTCAAGGCTATTTTTTGCACGACGTTTACGGGAAACTTTCTTGATAATAATTGAATCGTTTTCCCCCAGTATTTCAACCTGATCGTTTTCTTGAAGAAACAATGCATCTAAAATAGTCTTTGGTAACCGAACCCCTTGGCTGTTTCCCCATTTTTGAATGGTTGTAAGCATTTCATATCTCCTCTTTTAAGTATATACTTGGTATAGCCAATTTGTCAAGTCATGTTCTGCCATTCAGGTGTGTTAGTGCTGATTTGCGGTTAAATTAATGCCGCAAAAAAGACGTGTTTTTTTTTGCAATTCGAATTTTTAGCTTTTCCAGGCCAAAACCGGTTTTTGCAGACACAACAATGCTTTGCGGAAAGCGGTATCGCAAGGCATTGGCTTGTTCAGGATCAGGCAGGCAGTCTGCTTTATTCAAAACAGTGATAACCGGAATTTCACCCGCTCCCAGTTCCTGCAGCACCGAATTAGTTGTTTGAAAACAATTATCAATATCATCATCTGAAGCGTCAAGGATATGAAGCAATAGGTTTGCATGGGCTGCTTCTTCCAGGGTTGATTTAAAAGCTTTGATGAGGGAATGAGGCAAACGGCGGATAAAGCCGACTGTATCGGTAAGCAGCGCTGTTATGCCCGGGGCCGGATTGAAACGGCGGGTGGTGGTGTTCAGAGTGGCAAAGAGTTTGTCCTCAACCAAAACTTCAGAGCCGGTCAATGCGTTAAGAAGGCTGGACTTTCCAGCATTGGTATAACCGACAATTGCGCAAACCGGCAAATTTTGGCGTTCCCTCTGCTGCCTAAGCACCTTTCGCTGTTTCGCCACTTCTTCAATGTCCTTTTCCAGCTTGTGAATGCGTTTTTCTATTTCCCGTCGGTCTGTTTCCAGGCGTGTTTCCCCGGAACCTTTTGAGCCGTAACGCCCGCCCCGCTGCTGCGAAAGGTCAATGTATTTATGCGTTAATCTTGGCAGCCGGTAATGCAGCTCTGCAAGCTGTACCTGTAAATGAGCTTCTCTGGTTAATGCTCTTTTTGCAAAAATTTGTATTATCAATTCCTGCCGGTCCAATACTGGAATTTTTGCAAGATCCTCCCAATTGCGCTGCTGCGACGGGCTGGAATTCCAGTCAAGGATGAGGCAGTCTGCTTCCAACTGTTTGGCTTTGCCTGCAATTTCTTCTGCCTTGCCGCTCCCAATGCCAAATTTTGACAGTTTCTCTCTAACGGTAACAATTTCATGCCCGGCAATGTCCAGCTCCAATGTTTCGGCAAGCCTAATCAATTCCTGGGCGCCTGCCTCGGCATTTTTTTCGGATTTAATACTGACTAACAGAACTCTTTTTTTCTTTTCTTTTGTTTCGTATATTTTTGCTTTCATTATGGGTTAAATATCCTAATTATTCAGTTGTGGTTAGCGGTATACACCTAAATCACTGAACAGTTTCCCTGTATATTTCCCTATTCATCATGGTAAGGATTATAGTGCTTCCAACTGGCAGGCGGTAAGGCACGCGCAGCCTTCCTCCGGGAAAGTCCATTACAAGGAGCTGCCTTTGTTCACCGGAAGGAAGCTCGGCTTCCAGTTTGAGCGGCAGAGGATAGGGATTTTTTGGCATTGTATGCGAAAATATATTAAAAACTTCATTTTCACCAAGGTTTGCGGGAATGGTTAAAGCAAGGCTCACTGCCATATCAACCGAAATATTTGTTTCGGCAGTAGGATTCTGGGCAACTATTGTTTCTTCCTTCTCACCCTCATTTGCTTCCTGTAGAATAAAATCAAACAATATGCCCGATTTTTCAATGGCTTTCAATGCGGCAGACAACGAAAGCCCGGTAAATTGCGGTACTGCAACCATGGCGTTTTCCTGGCCCCGGCTTACCACAAATTCCAGGTTTGTACGTCCGAATATTTCCGTTTCGGCTTCCGGTTTTTGCCTAATGATTACCCCTGCAGCCAACGAAGAAAAATCATACAATATAGGTTCTTTTATTGCGAAGAGAGGAAAGTCTGATGCAGCGGCAAGGGTTTGCAGTTCCACCTGCACATCATCTATTTTTCTGCCGATATAATTTTCTATGCGGTTAAGAACAACCCCCTGGCTTACCACCAGCCTAATCCTGCGCCCTGCTTTTACAATAGTCCCTGCTTTTGGTTCCTGTTCCAGAATTAAACCTTTATCCCGTGTCGATTGCGAATAACGCATTTGAATGCGGGGGTATAATTCTTTTTCCTGCAACTCAAGCAAAGCTTCGGTCAGCTCAAATCCCTGCACATCGGGGACCATGACTTGTTCGCTGCTCCTCACTATGATCATAAAGAGGGCGACAGCAATAATGGCTATAAAAAACAATAAACCCGCTGCCTTTATATAAAAATTTCTTAACCCTGTAGATGCATTTTTCTTATACTCAGAATTAGATTTATTTAACCGCATATTACCCTAACCTTTCACTCATTAATTTTTGATTCCCATTCAAAAAATCTTTCCAGTGCAATGCTTTTTTTGTGCTGTACTGAAGTTCCGTCACTGCCAATATTCCATTCCCTGTTTGAATCATTATACCTTCTTTTTCATTTTTACCCAAGACCTGGCCGGGCGGCATCGCTTTCCCGAAATTTTCCTGCGCTTTTGCTTTCAATATGAACAACTGTAACCCGCCATGAAAAGTCCAGGACAGCGGCCAGGGATTAAAAGCCCGAATCCTGGCGTCAATTTCATACGCGCTCTGGTTCCAGTCGATAAGACCGTCTTCTTTTGAAAGAAGCGGACAATATGTTGCAATGCTGTGATCTTGTGCATACGAAAGTATGTTTCCCGCGAGGATGCCCTTGAGCGTTGAAGAAAGCAATGCAACCGCTTTTGCCGCCATTGTTTCGCTTAAACTTGCGGTTGTTTCCAGCCCATCCAAAGGAACTTTTTCCTGCGCCAAAATATTCCCGCAGTCCAATTTTTCCGCAAGCTGCTGAATGGAAATGCCCGTCTGGGTATCCCTGTTCAGAATAGCCGCAGGAATAGGAGTTGCCCCCCGGTATTTGGGAAGCAGGCTGGGGTGTATATTTATTCCGCCGAGCGGAAACAAGGCAAGAAATTTTGGCCCGAACAATTTGCCGTAAGCAAAAGATACCAGCAAATCCGGTTTTATGGCAGCGATTTGTTCACGGGCAACTGAATCAAGCTTTTCCGGTTTGAATACAGGGATTGCAGGGCTGAATTTTTCTGTTACTGCGGCGCATTCTGTAGGCGCTGGTTTGCCGCTGCGGCTTTTGGGGCTGTCGGGGTTTGTAAGCAGGCCGGCAAGCGTAAAGCCATCACCATAATTGCTTTGCTTTGCCAAAAACTCCAGAGCCGGAACTGCGATTAAAGGGCTGCCCGCATAGAGTACCTTCATTTTTAGCCCGTTATTTTTTAGCCCGTTTGGCAATTTTAGCAATGATTTTATTTCTTTTTTGCTCAGGAAGCCGATCAATAAATAATACCCCCTCAAGATGATCGTATTCATGCAGAATTACACGGGCATACAGTCCATCGGCTTCTACGGTAAAGGGCCGGCCCTTTTCATTCCATGCCTGCACCTTTACGGTTTTTGGGCGTATCACATCTGCCCAAATGCCGGGAATAGAAAGGCAGCCTTCTTCATATTTGACTGTTTCCAGCGATGTTTCGATTATGGCAGGATTAATGAACACTTTAGGAACATCTTTTTCAATGTTTACCACAAAAATCCGTTCAGATATGCCGATTTGCGGTCCGGCAAGCCCAATGCCTTTCCCTTTTTTCGCTTTTTCAAGCAATAATTGAACTGTTTCCTGCAAAGATTCCGGTTTGTTTTTTAAACTTTTTACAGGCTGGGCCTTTTGACGAAGCAGTTCATTTTCTAAAGTAAGAATTTCCATAGCTATATTAATTTTTTTTGCAGATATGCATATTATTCCTTTGATGCTTCGCTGTCTTGTTCTGCCTTTTCTTTTTTTGCTTCGGATCGGTCTTTAATGTCGGCTATTCCGATAAAGACTGCAATTAACCCGATAAGCACTGCAATGATAGGAGCGCCTCCGCGTAGAACGGTTAGTACATCCTGTCCCCATGTTAGTCCAAAACCAACACTGTCTTTTGGCAGTATTGCAAATGTTGCCGCTGCAAGAATAAGCAGTCCGATAATTAATGATTTCATTGTATCCTCCGTATGTTGATAAGCGGCGTTTAATTGCCGTAAATTATTTTTGACGGTATCGTCTGATAATTATAACCAAAAAAGCCGCAATAATAAAACCTAATCGAAAGACCGGCAATATTATTGCCTCAAGGGGAGTGGAACCAACAAAGAAGAATCCCCCGGTAATAATCTGCAGGCTCTCCAGAACCGTATAAATTATTTCGATATAGGCAAAAACAGTGCCGATTAATAAAAACAGCCATGCAATATCTCTGGTTTTTGACCATAACATTATTGCAAGAAAAACTGCCGATGCTCCCAATATAAGACGGCTGTACACAAGAACTAATTGCCCGGAATCCATAACTGTATTTTATGCTTTTTTTTGCAAAAAATGCAAGATTCCGAATCTAAAAATAATTGTAATTGTTTAAAAGGTAAATAAAAACCAAAAAAAGTCAAGGAAAAACATATGCTCCATTTACAACAACTCTTACAAACCCGATAAAAACAGATTGGCAAAAAGGTGCCAGGCACCTTTTTGCATTAGATAACTTGTGTTTTTTTAATTGATGAAGTATGATAAATGCACGTGTTATGATATGAAACGAAAAAAAACAATTATGCTGCTTATTTTTTTCATCTTCTATAAAAATGTAAGCTTATTTGCCGCAGATACGCTTGAAGTTGCTATTAAAAAACAGGCAGATTATATTATAAGAAATTCTCCACGCAATGCAGTATTGGCTATTGTAAACATCGACTCGGGCAGCAAGATTTTATCAGAATACATAATAGAACGGCTGCCCGACCACATTATTAATGCAAAAGANGGCATTGTTCTTGTTGACAGAAAAAGGCTCGANTTAATTCAAGATGAAATTTGGTTCCANTATTCCGGAGAAGTCAGTGAAGAAACCATGGTTTCTATCGGAAAAAAAACCGGGGCACGGGCAATTGTTTCCGGATCGATTATGGAGATAGCTCTTGCGTATAATTTTAATATTAAAATACTTGATGTAGAAAGCGCTAAAATTGTAGGTTCTAACAGCACTCAAATTATCCATGATGAAACAATGGATGCTTTTATGAAAAATTCACAGGTTGCCCAAAATACAATGCTGGAAGCTCAGCAAAAAAGGGAGGAACATGAAGCTGCTGTTACGTCAGTAAAAAATGCATTGGGTTTTTTTCCCAGAGGCACCTATTTTGGATATTTATGGGCATTGAGCATGCCGATCGGGCTTTCTTTTGGCGAAATTACTGAAGGGACTGGCTTATTTTTAGATATGGCTTTTAGCCCTCCGAAATATAACGGTATTGGAAAACAAAATGACCTAACGTATAAGGGAAATACTGTTGAAAACCAACCGGCTAATTATTCTTATAAATATGAGAAAGAAAATACTTCTTTTATTATGGATGTAATGGCAGGGTTAAATATTAATATTATTAAAACATTGCTTTGGTTAAATCTTGGAACAGGATTTGAGTATAAACAGGATTATAAATTATTTACCGAAATATCTGTAAACGATTCTAACAAAGCTTGGATTAAAAGCGGATCGGACAAAAATTTTAAATTTGCTATCTCTGCAGGTTTATTAATTAAATTGTGGTATTTTTATTTTCAGGGGAAATATAAATACGTTGTTGGCGAGGAATTTGACACTGCATCTTTTGGGTTTAGGCATTTTAGTATTGGTGCCGGTTATGTG
>WRNF01000072.1 GCA_009776715.1 Treponema sp.
CGTACAACCGCTTAAAAAGAGCCGCTTTGGTATCCTGTGCCTTTTTTCCCCTGCCCATTTTGGTATTGTATCGTTTTTCAAGTTATTAAACAAGTCTAATGAAAATGATGAAAGAGAAGAAGTTGAAAATTACCAAAATTATTATTTAGGACCTGTGGTATTCAGTGTTGATTCTGACAATTCTGGAAAAATGTCAATAATTGATGGTCAACAACGAGTTACATCTATTACACTATTGCTTATATATTTAAATAATAGGCAAAAAAAATCTGATATTGAACAGGTAAATATTTCTGAACTTATATATTCTGAAAAATATGGTAAAAAATCTTTTAATATGTCTGATGAATCGAGAGAAAAATGTTTGCAAAATCTTTTTGAAAAAGGCGAATATTTTTTAACAGATAGTGATGATGAAACATCTGCCAATATTGTTTATAGGTATACTGATATTGTCAATTCTTTTCCAGAAGAAATTAATGAAATGGTTTTACCATATTTTATTGATTGGCTAATTGAAAAAGTTGTAGTTGTAAAAATAATTGCATATTCAAATGAAAACGCCTACACAATATTTGAAACCATGAATGACCGTGGTCTTAATTTAACTCCAACAGAAATGCTAAAAGGGTATATATTATCCAAAATAACAGATAAAGAAAAAAGAAACGAAATTAATGATTTATGGAAAAAAGAAATACAGAAATTACACGAATTTGGAGAAACTACTGATCAGGATTTTTTTCAATCATGGTTTAGAGGGAAATTCGCTAGTACTATAAGACCAGGTAGAGCTGGTTCAGAGGATCAAGACTTTGAACTTATTGGCTCAAGATTTCATAATTGGTTTAAAGAAAATCATGAAAAATTGTTTTCAATAGTATCGCCAAATGATATTTTTGATTTCTTTAAATATACATTTCCTTTTTATGTAAAAGTATATATCCTAATAAAAAAATCTCTTGAGACATTTAATAAAGATATTCCACATCTATACTATATAAAATATTGGGGTATAGCAGAATCGTTAAGAGACCCTCTTTTGTTTTCTTCGATAAACATTAATGATACAGAAGAAACTATTTTTGAAAAACTAGATGCTGTTTCTCGTTTTATAGAGACATTTACTGTACGAAGAAGCATTAATTTTAAAAATTTTGGACACTCTTCAATTAAATATACAATGTTCAATATCATTAAAAATATCCGTAACAACGATATAATAGAACTTTGCAAGAATTTATTAATTGAAATTGAAAATATACCTCAAAAATGGGATGGTATATTGAAATTTTATTTACATGGAACAAATGGTGGTTTTGTAAAACATTTACTTTCAAGAATAACTAGTTACATTGATAATATAATTGGAAAAGATATAAATTATTCAAATTATCATCATCCAAAAGGAAAACAGTTTGAGATAGAACACATTTGGGCTAATAAATTTGATGAACATCGAGATGAATTTGAACAAGAAAATGAATTTTATGAATGGAGAAATTCTATTGGGGCATTATTGTTGCTACCAAATGGTACAAATCAATCATTTAATAGCGACAATTATGAAGATAAGTTAGAGCATTATTTAAAGGAAAATACTTTTGCTCAAACCTTGCATCAGACATTTTATGTAAAAAATCCCAATTTTTTAAATTCCCCATTAATAAAAATAATGGGCTTTGAGCCTCATGAGAAATTTAAAAAGAATGATATCATTGCTCGAAAAATATTGGTAAAAAATATTTGTGAAAATATGTATGGATTGGAATATTTCAAAAAATACCCAAACGTCGTCTAACAAACAGTATACGCTCATCCGCACATTCGGGCGGCTCCGGGTTTCCGTTCGCCTAGGTCATTTCGCTACGCTCCATTCCCACAGCTCACTACAACCTCATTTTACCAGCCCTGATCTTGCTACGCAAGCCCTTATACGAACTGGCAAAACGTCGTATACCTAGAATGTTGAAAAAAAGTTTTGGTGGTAATGGCAGAAATGTATGCCTGGAAAAATAGCAGTGTTTAATTGCTTTTGGCCTTCTTCCCCAATGCCAAGCGCATCAGCTTTTTCAGCAAGCCTATCCGGCCGAAAAGTACCCAGACGAGCAGGACGAAAATAAGGACGGCGGGTATGCCGTAGATAATGATCCCGGTCAGTATCACCAGAGCCGAGGAAGCAATTCTTCCAAAGGAACCGAAAAGCACCTTCAATTTTTCACCGATACCCGGTTCAGAAAAGGAGGGGGCGGCAACAGGCCCGTAAATATCAATGTTGATTGTTGAATAATCTACAAGACTCGCCAAGCTGCGGAACTGCGTTCCTGTCTGGTCAATCTCCTGCTGAAGATCGGCAATCCGGCTTTCCACCGTCATTATGTCGTCGATGTTTTCGGCTTTTCCAAGATAGCCCTGGTAGGTCTTCAGCAGTTCCCGTTTTGTCGCAAGCCGGCTTTCAAGGTCATAATAGCGCAGGGTAACATCCTCGGCGCTTTCCGTCCGCCCCAGGATCCTTCCAAGGCCGGCAAGTTCGGAAAGCATCGCTTCATAAGAGCCGGACGGAACCCGAATGCTGTAACTCCGTGAATTTTCGCTGATTCCAGCGGAAGCCGGCCATGCCCCGTATTTTTCCATCAGTTCCGCAAGGGGCCGTTCCGTCGCTTCCGGGTCTTCCACCCTGATTCGGATCTCCGCCCTTTTTACCAGCTTCCGGCTTTGCCCGGCAATGTCAGGCGCAAAAGGCTCAAAAAACCCGCTGTTATCCGCATTACCGGCTCTGCCGTTAAGTCCGGGCCCGCCGCCGTATGCCGCTGGAACCGCCTGTTCCAGGTACGCGCGGCTTTCGCGGCTATAGTCCGCCTCTTCCCAATCATACGCCGAAGCGCCATAGGCGGATTTTTGACTGCATGCGCAAATCAGGAAAAGCGCGGAGATAATCGGTAATATGAAATTTATTTGAGGAACATGTTTCATAATAACATTATAGCAAAAAATAACGGACTAATTCCATCCTGCACAGGGACCTTGCAAAATCATGTCAATAAAAGAATTCTCTTTTTTAAGGATTGAATGACCACATTAAACAGTAAAGAAATACTGGAATACGGTAAAATGACGAATATCAATTTTACGGCGGGCGGAAAAAGTGCTGCCCGCCAGGAATTACTGGGAAACGCATTTTTTCATACCTGAAATGTCACAAAAGCCCCGTCCCTTGCACTAATTATATAACACTGATTTTAGGAGCGTATTCCATGAACGATGAAGAAAAAATCGCATTTCTTGAGGGGAAGATCAAGGTTTTGCAAAAGTTTTATGCCGCCGCGCTTGCCGATTCAACCGTCCGTTACGGCAACGCGGGTATTCTTGCAGAAATTGAAAGTCAAAAACATGCCGAGCAGATGAATTCCGGCCGGGCATACGCGGCCCAGTTCGGGGTAAAAGAGCCAAAACAGGTTTTTGAAAAGGTCCAGGATGTCTTTGGCTGCGCAACCTGGGTATGCGAAGACACCGAAAAAGGCTTTACAGCCGTAAGCAACGCCTGCATGCTTTGCAGTTTTACCAAAAAAATGGGCGCATACAGCCCCTGCAAAATGCATTGTCTTTCTCCAATTGAGGCTATGATAAAAGCGGTAAACCCGGATGCCGGGTTCACCGTAGAAAAAACCCTTTGGGACAATGACAAATGCGAGGTAAAAATTAGAGTGTAAATTTACCCCTGTCATGTGTTACATTCAGTATATGAGGCAAAAAGAAGGTTATTTTATGAAAAAACAAAGGCTTATTGGGGTTTTTGCAGCGGCTTTGGTCACAGTCCTTGCAACGGGCTGTCATTTCCACCTGCACGACGGCAACGGAAGAATTACAAGCGAAGAAAGAACCGTAGACGAAGGGTTTTACGGCGTGGTGCTTGAGGGTGTGGGAGACGTCAACATCCGTCCCGGCGAAACGTACAGGGGCCGGGACTACGCGGTGGTTGTAACAACGGACAGCAATATCCAGGACATGGTCGTTATAACTACAGACAGCTCCAATGTATACGTTGACGAAAGAGGCCGCCGGGGCTTTAACCCGACAAAACTCAAAATAGACGTTTATCTGCCGGAATTAAGAAAGGCCAGTCTGAAAGGAGTCGGGAACATCAAAGTAAGCAGCGGATCCGTTTCCAGCCTGGCAATTTCGCTTTCCGGCGTGGGAGACATTGACGCGCAGAATTACCGGGCCCAAACCGTTGAGGTAACGCACTCAGGGGTCGGCAACGTTAAAACATGGGCGGAAAACGTTCTGACGGGAAAACACTCCGGGATCGGGGATATTCTGTACAGGGGGAGCCCGGTAAAAAACATCAGCGGAAGCGGTATTGGAAAGGTAAGGCAGCTATAGTAGACTGATTGCGTCTCAATGAAAAAAAATTTAGCGGCGCCTTTGATTCTGGCCGTGATAGCGCTCGCGGGTTATGCGCAGGAGGAAAGCGCAAGTTACCGGGTGGGGGCCGCTCTTGGCTATTCATTCACCGGATACAGGGAAGAAACCTATACGCCGGTGAACAGGTACCTCAATTCCCTTACCTTCCTCCTTGACGGCAATATCGAAAAAGGCGCCTTTTTTCATTCATTAAACCTCGGCTTTTATACGGGGAATTCAACAATGTCCACCACGGAAGAGGCGGTGCTGAGCCAGGATTATGACCCGCTTACAGGAGAGGCTTATTATCTGGCGAGGCGCCAGCAGTACCGGGCGATAAGGGGTTACCTGGAATACGCGCTGGATTACCGCCTCTGGGGCGCTCCGGCTTTTCCGGGCTTTTTGGGCGGGGCGTTCAGGGCGGATACCTACCTGCAATTCGCAAACTATCCGAGCATTACCGGCCTGGTATCCCTGGACCTGCACGCCACCCAGAAATGGCTAATAAATGCCGAAAACACGCTGACCCTTTCCGCCGGTTTCCCCGTTTTCGGCTACGCCGTGCGTCCGCCTTATGCCGGAGCGGACGCGGCCCTGATAAAATACGCTTCCGAACAGCCCATGAAGATATTAACTTTGGGAAAAGTAACAAGCCTCCATAACTATTGGGCTTTCTTCGGCGATCTGAAATACCGGCACAGGGTCAACGCGCTGGTTTCGCTGTATTCCGGCCTGGGCATTGAGCTTTCACGGATCAACTTTCCCAGGCCGCGCCTTGACGCGATACTCCGCCTGAGCAGCGGCATCGCCTTCAGCTTTTAGGAACACGGAATGAAACGCATTGCAAAAGTATTAACAATTACCGCCCTGCTTGTTTCATTGTCAGCCTGCCGCCTGTTTTTGGGGCCCGATCCGGAAAACAGCCCTCGCGGAATTTTTGACAGCATTTGGAATGATTTTGACGCTTCCTACGCCCTTTTTGACGTTAAGGGAATAGACTGGAAATCGGTTTACCATAATTATGCCGAGGAAATATCGCCGGGCATGGGCGGCAGGGAACTTTTCAGGGTATGTTCCGGCATGCTGGAAGAATTAAACGACGCCCATGTAAACCTTTCATCCCCGTTTGGATTGTTTAATTCGGGAAGAAGGCTGGATCTCATGAACATGGAACCGTTCAGCCTTGAACTGGTAAAAACCGGATATTTAGAAGACGGTTATTCCACCGCCGGGGAAGGGATGTTTACCTACGGCACCTTCAAAACCAAACCTTCCGCAGGATACATATATATTTCCGGTTTTGCCAAAGGCGAAAACATGGGGGGAAGCCAGGACTGGATACAGGCTGTCAACGGCGTGGTAAAATCGCTTTCAGAAACGGATTCCCTTGTTCTGGACATACGCGGCAACAGGGGCGGGCTTGTGGCAAATGTCGAATATATCTCAAGACGTTTCGCCGCAGAAAAAAAAGATTACGCGCAAGTGCGGACAAAGAACGGCCCGGACAGGAACGATTTTTCATCGCCGGTTGTCTTTGCCATAAAGCCGGAGGGGACCGTATACGCAAAACCCATTGTGCTCCTAACCAACGCCCAGACAATTTCCGCTGGGGAATGGTTTACCCTTGCCCTGCGCTCCCAGGATCATGTAACACAGGCCGGATCCGTAACCTGCGGCGCCTTTTCCCTGTCCCTCGAGCGTTTCCTGGTAAACGGCTGGACCTATACTGTCTCAGTTCAAAAAGTCACCGACATGGGGGGAACCTGTTACGAGGGCAGCGGCCTAAGCCCCGGCGCCGAACACCTTGTTAAAAACACCGGCGCAAACATTGAGGCGGGCATTGACGATCAGCTTGAATACGCCCTTTCGTTGCTTCCGTAATTTACTTCGAGAGCAGGCGATTCAGCCTCTTTACAAAATCCGCCGGGTCCTGGAGTTTCAGCCCTTCCACCAAAAGCGCCTGGTCAAGAAGTATCGAAGCGGTGTCGGCTATGCGCTCCTCGTCGTCAATTTCCCTCAGGGCCGCGACAATGGGATGATCGCCGTTCACTTCCAGAATCGGCTTGATGTCGGTCATTGCCGCCTGGCCCATCGCCTTGAGCATCTGCGCCATCTGTATGCTGGGGTCGTTTTCATCGGCGACGATGCAGGAGGGGGAATCGTGAAGGCGGCGTGAAAGTTTTACGTCTTTTACCCGGCCGCCCAGGGCTTTCTTTATTTTTTCGATGACGGGCTTCGCCTCTTTTTCCGCGGCCTTGTCCTTCTTTTCGCCAAGCTCCTCGTCGGCGCCGGCGCGGTTCACCGCCTTCAGTTCCCAGCTTTGGCTTTCCGCCTTGCCGTCCGCGCCGGGCGTTTCCCTGCGGTAGCTGTGCAGGGAAGGAATTACAATATCGTCGATTTCGTCGTCCATGATGAGGACTTCAATTTCCTTCGCCCGGTAGGCCTCCAGAAGCGGCGAGGCGCGCAGGGTTTTTTCATCGCCCCCGGTGATGTAATAGATGTGCTTCTGGCTGCTTTTCATGCGCGAAACGTAACCGGCAAAGCTCGTCCAGCCTTCCTCGGCGGTGCTTTTGAAGCGGACCAGTTCCTGTATCGCCTCGCGGTTGGCAAAGTCCTGGTAAAGCCCTTCCTTGAGCGGGCGGTTAAACTGGCCGGTAAAAGTCTCCCATTTTTCTTTCGCCTCGTCAGATCCGGAGGCCGCGTTATCCGCCATCTGTTTGAATTCGGAAAGGAGCTTTTTCACCGAGGCGTTTTTAATGTTAAGGAGAATCTTGTTCTGCTGCAAAATTTCACGGCTCACGTTAAGGGGCAGATCTTCGGAATCGATAACGCCGCGCACAAAACGCAGCCACACGGGCATAAGCTCCTTGTCGTCGTCGGTAATAAAAACCCGCTTGACATAGAGCTTTACGCCGGGCTTGTAATCGACATTGTACAAATCGAAAGGGGCCTTTTTGGGAATGAAAAACAGGGTTGAATATTCAAGCGAGCCTTCGGCTTTTGTGTGGACATAATGCAGGGGCGGATCGCTGTCATGGCCGATCTGTTTGTAAAACTCGTTGTAGTCCTCTTCCTTTAGTTCGGCCTTTGACCGCCGCCAGAGGGCGGTGCCGGAATTTATCCTGTCGGTTTTTATCTTGCTGCCCTTTTCCTTGCCCTTGTCATCCCATTCCTTTTCGTCATAGGTAAGGTAAATGGGAAAGGCCACATGGTTGGAGTAACGCTTGATAATGTCCTCTATGGTCCAGCGGTTGGCGAATTCGGCCCCCTCCTCGGTAAGGCGGAGTATGACCGTTGTTCCCTGGCTGTCCCGCGCCGCCTCGCTGCCTTCGGGGACGGGTTCAATCTCAAAACTTTCCCTGCCGTCGCTGGTCCATTTCCACGTCGCAGCCTCGGCGGCTTTCCGGCTTATCACCTCTATCTTTTCGGCC
>WRNF01000073.1 GCA_009776715.1 Treponema sp.
GTTATTTGCTTTTTTTTAATAATACCCACGTTGCGCCTTCGCCGCCGCCGGCGGATTTTTCCCTGCCGCTCTCACCGGCATAAGGGCACTTTTCGATAAATTCCATAACAAGGCGTTTTAATACCGGTTCTCCGGATGTATGGTTTCCTTTGCCGTGAATTATTAATAATTTTTCCATTTCATTATTCTTTGCATTGTTAAAAAACGGCAGCAATTCCTGCCATGCCTCTTCGCGGGTAAGGCCATGAATATCTATGTGCGCATCCGGCCTTTTGTTTTTTAAGCGGCGCCTTTCCTGTGCATTGGCCGCTCTGTTGCCTGGGATTATTTCTTTGTCCTTGTCAAAGACCTCATTGTTGCGCAGCCACGTTTCCATAACATTAGTATGTTTAATAATTTTTTCTTGTTTATTGCTGTTGCTGTTTTCCCATTTATTCAGAATATCTTCAAAGTTCATAAAAAAGCCCTAAAAAATTACTTTTTCTTCCGGCACCCATCCGGAAATTTTTCTTAAATCGTTGGTAACAACCCTAAGCCATGAATTCTTGCTTCCTATCCTTACAGGATACACCAATANCGGCTGCCCTTCGCATAATGATGCAATCTCTTCCCCTATGATGCCTGGAATTCTGCAAAGATTTGTTTCCAAAAGTACCGCTGACGGTAAAAAATTTATTTTATTTTCATTTGCGGTATTTTTTATTCCTAAAATGTGTTCCGTTTTTAAGCGCAAAGCGGCAAAGAAAGAGCCGGCCTGATGCTCCCTTTCGTTTTTTCTAAGCAAGGCAAGCGCCTGAGCGTATTTGCCCTCTTCCCATAACTGTTTTATAAAATAATAAATTTTTTCGCAATCTTCACGGTGGCTGGTAAATAAGGGATCAGCAGGAAAAATTATTAAAGGCGGAAACATTGAACGGTATTTTTCATCGATTGTATTCTTCTTAGTGCCGGCAGAAATTATATTAAGGCCTGTGTTTGAATCCGGCTTTTTTTCTGCCCTTATAACATTTATATTTAAGGCGGGTATTTCAAAAACAACATCGTTATAGATAAGCCTGCGCCTTTCCAGCGAAAATGATTTTTCCTCCAGCGGAACAAGCCGCAGATGCAGCACAATGCCGTTGGAAAGATCTTCTTCACTGGCGGCAGAACATTCAAGAATATGCCCCTGCGGCACAGGCGGACGGAAAAAATCTGTTTCGGGAAACGGCATTTCGGGAATGCGGCTGCTTATTTTTAGAAAAAAAGAAGCGCTCTGCCCTATCTGCATACTCGAAGGCTGGGCCTCCCACACAAGCCTGACAAGCCGCGTTTCTGCCTCTGTTTTTGCTTCAAGAATTTCCAGCGTAAAGGGTTCGGTCTTTACCTGCCATAAAGGAGTAATAACGGTAAATGAATCAAATTCCACAATTTCAGGACTGTTCAGAAGAAAACGGTATTCCACAAAAGTCCAAAATTCATAAACCGGCTGCAAAGCTGAAAGCTGTTCTGCCGCCTGCATAGTATCGTCTTCCTGCTGTTCCTTTTCTTCTATAACAGCCTGGTATTGCTGGCTTGTAATTGTCTGCCCTGTGTTTGCATTGATAATGCGGGGGCCTTTTAGAAGCTGATCCAAAAAAATTGAACCTGTAAAAGGCGGGGCAAGCACAGTTACTTCATTAGGCTCGCTGTGGGGAATAAGCAATGTTAATGTCCATGTTGTGCCCGANACCGGCTCTTCGGATGAACTCTGCATCAATACCGGCATAAATTCTTCGCTGTTTTCCTGTGCTGTCAGTGCAAGAGAAAGAGCAAACAAACTTAAAAAAAATTTTTTTTTTGCTGTGTTAATAATCGGCTCCTGCGTCTTGTTCTTCGTCTTGCCATTCCCTGCTTTGCCATTGATTAAATTCCTTCTGCCTGACATATTCAAAAAGGGCATTCCTTCCTTCATTAATCTTTTCAATTTGATCACTGTCCTGCTGATCGTTAATCTGAATATTTTTATTTTCATTTTCACGGTCGAGCGATCTAATGCTTAATTCCAAATTCCGTTTTGCCTCGATCCTTCCTGCGTCTGTTTTTAACGCCTGGCGGAATGAATTTATTGCCCCGTTATAATCTCTTTTATTGAAGAAGACCAGTCCGGAATTGTAATAAATGCAGAAACGAAGTTCCTGGTTTTCATTAGAGGAATTTTTGATACGTTCCAATGCATCGTTAAAACAAACCAGCGCGGCATTGTCTTCGCCAATGGCATAGTACAATGTTCCCAGGCCGTATTGCGCATAAGGAGCAGTATCCGGATATTCCAGNGCTTTTTGGTAATATTGAATTGCTTCATTAAAATCTCCCTGAGAAAAGCGGTAGTTTGCCTGAATTATCGATATTTGTCCNGTTATTCCGGAACAGCCGCACACAAGCAGCGAAAATAACAATAAAAACAATTTCATTTTCTGCGCCTTTTTCCAAAATTAACCAAAATTGTTTTTGAAACAATTATGGAAATTATAGCCAGTATAAGAAAAAAATACCAGCGGGGTTTTAGCTCTTTGCTGTTTTCCTTCTGCTCAAATTCTGAAGAGTATGATTGCATGTACGAAATTAATTTCGCGGCGCCGCCCTCAAGGTTTCCGTCAATGAAGATGCCTCCTGTATGCCCCGATATTTTCCGCATATTGTCTGTGTTCCTGAAACTGTAAATTTCCTCAAGGCCTGGTACAAGGCCGCCTTCCTCCGATCCTAGCGCAAGGGCGGCAACTATGATATTGTTTTTTCTNCAGCGTTCTGCGGCATCCATGACTGATCCCGACAGGGATTCGCCGTCGGAAACTAATATTATAAGCTTTGCGGCATNNCTTGAATCCAAAAAGGCATTTGCAGCNGCATCCAGCAGCGCCTCTAAATTGGTGCTNCTGCCGGTCANGGAGGATGAGTCCAGCGCATCCAGCCAATCCAATACAGCAATATTGTCCCAGGTGAGGGGTATAGCGATAAGGCCCTTGCTCCGCCCTGCCGCTGCCGCAAAACGCATTCCCGCCATGTTTTGAACTGTTTCTTTCATAACAGCAATTCCCCGTTCCATGCGGCTAAGGGTAACAGAGTTCTCTGCATTGCGCACATCGGCAGTTTCCATGCTGCGGGAAAGATCCATTGCGATTACCGCGTCTACAGATCTGCGGAATTCCCTGTTTACCGTTCCGTATCCCCAGCGGGGAGACGTTATGGCAATGATGCCGAAAGCGAGAAAAAGCCAAAAGAAAATTTTAGAAACCAATAATTTTTTTTTCAGGTTATGGGGAAGTATTTTTTGAACCTGTTTTTTTTTGGAAGAAAACCGGCTGTAAAATATCATCGGGATAAAAACAGCAAAACATAACAGTGCCAATGGATTATCGACAGAGAAAACATCATTAATAAAAATATTATTCATGCCAATGCCCTTAGAAAAAATTTTTTAATAAAAACAGCAAAGGCAATTATGGAAAACGCTGTTAAAAGAAAAGGTTCATGGCAGGAGCGGATTTGTGTTACAGTTCCTGCCCTGCGGACAATCAATTCTTTCTCATCAAGACTGGCAAAAGCCGATTTAAAAGCATCTGCTGATGCCGCCTGAATCCAATTCCCTTCGCCGGCCTCGGCTAAATCTTTTAAAGCATCGGTATTGTAACGCGAATCAAATAAACCGGTGCGGCGTATCCTTGTATACGGATCCGTGTAATCTATAGGCACCTCTCCGCCGGAACCAACGCCGATTACCCATAACGAAGCTCCCGTGCCGGCCAGCATTTCAGCGGCTGTATGCGGATGAATAGCTCTGCATTGTTTTCTCCGTCGCTGATTAACACCGTTATTTTTTTCGGGGCGGCGGATTTATCAAGGTGATAAGCTGCAATTGCAAGCCCCATCCCCAATGCTGTCCCGTCTCCCAATTCGCCAAGCTGCAATTCTTCCAGCCGCAGCTCCACCGCCTGGTGATCGCTGGTCGGAGGAATGAGCATTGCGGCATCGTTCCCCACAGCCACAAGCCCAATGCTGTCCGATGGCCGGCTCTGCATTAAATTAACCATCATTTTTTTTGCAGTATCAATACGGCTTTGGCCGCCCATGTCGATTGCAGCCATGCTGGGGCTTATGTCAATTACAAACAGAATATCCGCTCCTCTGTTCAGCCAGATTGTTTTTGATGTTTTAATTATAGGAAACGCTGCAGTTAAGAAAAGCGCAAAAATTCCCAAATATTCCAAAAAATGCAAAATTTTTATTAGGCCCCTAAAATTGACAGGAGCTTTAAACGGAAGGCCGCCTGGCGGCCCAAGCGGAATAGAGGCCATAAACGGATTTTTTAGCCGCCGCATAAGAATAATTGCCGCAGGGACAATTATGACAACTGCTATTGCAAGATACGGGTATTCGAAGCTAAAACTGATATTATCCTGATAATTCATGCGGAAGCTCCTCTGTAGAATGTTGTTTCTGCAAAGCAAATTTTCGCTCAGCGGACTTTAGCACTGCAATATAATTTTTTACGCCATCGAGCATCTCCAGCGCGGCATGGGCGCTTATCTTGCCGCCGCTGAAACGGACGGTATCGCAGTTGCTAAACATTTTTTTTAAAAAACTGCTGCCCGGCACATTTGGCGCCTGGGACAACGGCTCAAGAAGGCCTATCTCTCCTGCTGTCATGGCAGTGCAGTTTTCCCCGGTAAGGCCGGAGAGAAACCTGCGGAATTCCGCAGAAAGCGCATCAAGAATGAACCGTATCTCAGTTTCACAGGCAAGGGCCTTTCTTAACCGTTTTTCGGTTTTTAACATTGATGCAAATAATTTTCTGCGCTGCCATGCCGCCGCCCAGATTCTTATTTTTTTTCGCCCCCGTAACGATATCCATAAACTCAATACTAACAGCAACAATATTGTGCCAATAACGCTAAAAATAAACAGGCTTGTGCCGGGAATGGCCAATGGCAGTGCCGGGCCTGACAGAACCAAATCGCTGTTATCCATATCGAGAATTGAGCTGATCTCTATTGCAAGCGAATCAAAAGATTCTGATGTAAGTGAATCAAGAATATTGCTTGACAAATAAATTGGAGGAAGCTGGATTATTCCCGGCACAAATGCGGTAAATTCCAGCACAAAACGGCCTCCCCTGGGGCCGCCTTCAAGCCTTATGCTGTGAATGTCCAATTCAGGCATTTGCGGAAACTTGTCTTTTGGCAATTCCAATGTATAAGCTTCTTTTCCCATGAACTGCGGTATTGGAAGCACATAACTGGCACGGTCCCCCACATACACTTTGGAAGGAAGCAGGTATGCGCCATCCGTTATTTCCTGGCAAAAAATGCTGGGGCAGATCAATATCAGAGAGAAAGTAAAAAAAGTAAATTTTATTCTAAAAAAACGGTATGATTGCGCCATTTTCAGTGCCTACTCCTGCTGCCGAAAAAACGGGTTAACGCCGCCGCTGCATCCGCATCCACAGGGAGTTCAAGCTGAGCGGCTCCTGCCCTGCGGCAATTTTTCCGCCAAAGATCAGAGCGGTCCTCATTCCATCTTGTCCATGCATCCCTGAAAGAAACATTGCCTGTCGGGACGCTGATTTTTATGCCTGTTTCAGGATCTTCAATACTGAGCAATCCTATATCACTAATATAATTGTCCTTTGGGCCGCTGATTCTGACTGCAATTACATCATGCAGCCGGCATAAATCGGCAAATTTTTGTTCCCAGCCAATGCTAAGAAAATCGGAAATTATTATCACCATGCTGCGTCTTTTTAAAAGCTGTTCAGCGCCGGTAATAGCCGCAAGCAGGTTGCTTGAATTTTTATGTTTTGCCGGAGCTTTGTGATGCGCCAAAGCCCCTGAAACAATGGCCATTACATTGCCTTTTCCTTTACGCGGAGGGAAAACCCGCTGTATTTCATGATCAAAAAGGAAGGCCCCCACCCTTTGGCCGGAACGTTCCGCCGAAAAAGCGATTAACGCAGCGCATAACAGCGCCTGTTCATAAGGGCTTGGCTTGTCCTCCTGGGTTTCAGAAAATTCATTTCCCCAGGGATTAACAGCGCTTGAGTGCATGGAAGCCGAGCAGTCCAGCAGCAGCATTATTGCCAGTTCGCGTTCCTCCCTGAACATTTTTACAAATGCTGTTCCCAGCCGGGCGCTGGCGTTCCAGTCAATGTTTTTTGCATCATCTCCCCACTGATAATGCCTCTCTTCATCAAATTCAATTCCCTGCCCTTTGAACAATGACCGGAAATTTCCCGCAAGCATTTCCTGTGCAAGCCCTCCGGCCACTATGTGAAGATTGGTAATTTTTTTCAGCAGATCGCGGGTATCCATAATTGCCTGTTAGGGTATGGGAACATGGGAGAGAATTTTTGATATTACCGCATCGGCATCCATTCCATCCGCCTGAGCTTCGTAGGAAAGCACTATGCGGTGCCTTAGCACGGAAAATGCCTGGGCTTTTACATCCTCGGGAATAACAAATTCTCTGCCGGAAAACAATGCAAGGATTTTTGAACAACGCCTCAGTGCAATGGATGCACGGGGAGATGCTCCAAAGGAAATATACCGGTACAGCCCTTCCGCTGCTTTCCCTCCTTGCTGGCCTGCTGCCGGGGGCCTTGTTGCGGTAACAATGGAAACAATGTATTCTGCAATTTTTTTGTCAAGATGTATGGAATCCGCAGTATAACGCATCATGGCAATTGCCGTATTGTCCAGCGTTTTTGTCAGGGGAGGCCTTTTGTTAAGCCCTCCGGCAGACAGGGGCGGACTTCGTTCAATTATGCGCAGCTCTTCTTCCGGCGAAGGATAGCTAACTATTAGCTTAAGCAAAAAACGATCCAGTTCCGCTTCAGGCAAGGGATAGGTGCCCTCATGTTCAATGGGGTTTTCTGTTGCAAGCACAAAAAACGGATCCGGAAGGCGGTAGGTGTTTTCCCCAATGGTTACCTGCCGTTCTTCCATTGCTTCCAGCAAGGCCGACTGCATTTTTGCAGGCGCCCTGTTTATTTCATCCGCCAGTATTATATTGGCAAAAACCGGCCCTCTCCTGACCGAAAAACTGCCCTTTGCCGGTTCCCATATCAATGTTCCGGTAAGGTCTGCCGGCAGTAAATCAGGCGTAAATTGAATGCGCTTAAATTCAAGGTTAGTTATTTCCGCCAGGCTTTTTACTGCCATAGTTTTTGCCAGCCCCGGCACCCCTTCAAGCAGGATGTGGCCGCCTGCGATAAGAGCGGTCAGCAAACCGTTAATCATCTCCTCCTGCCCGATAATGTGCTTTGCCAATTCTCTTCTGCATAAATTTATCAACGCNGCACACTGTGCGCGCTTTTCTGTATTATCCATGTTTATANTATAATGATGAATCGGCAAATAGGGAAGNGGTTGAACGCAAACCGTGAACCAACTCTTTGGTAACTTTCTAGAAAGAACAGACCGATTCGTTTTTTTTACCACGGAGGACACAGAGGGAAAAACGGAGAGCGCATCTACGATGCGACACGGAGGAAAAAATAAAATATTTATTATTCTTCTCCGTGTTCTCCGTGGTTTATACTCCGTGCCCTCTGTGGTTATTATTAAATCAGGGCAGCCAAATGAAGTTATAGACAAGCTCCCGCACAGCATTCGCTGCGAACCATCTACAAGGTAACTTTTGAAGCTATAGTTAAAATGCCACGGATTTACACGGATTATCACGGATTATTTTAAATTTGAGTCCCCTCCGAAAAGTCTTGGAAAATTTGACTCCCTCCCGGAAAGGGATTAATAACTACCGGCGGACACAGGATGAA
>WRNF01000074.1 GCA_009776715.1 Treponema sp.
GATAAAGGCCGCCTTGCGCTGGAGGCAATGGGGATTGACTGCCTTTATGCAGAAAATGTCCCGGAAAATGCCGACTGCGAAAAAACAATCCGCGACCTAATCGATCTTGGCTGCAATGTTATTTATACCAACAGCTTTGGGTTTATGGACTGGACGCTAAGAGCCGCAAAAGACTTCCCTGATGTATATTTTGGCCATTGTTCAGGTTATTTGCGAGCAGATAACATGAGCACTTTTTTTGGAAAAATTTATCAGGCCCGTTACCTTTCCGGCATTGCGGCAGGGTATAAAACAACAGCGAATAAAATTGGCTATGTCGCCGCCCATCCCATTCCGGAAGTTATACGCGGGATAAATGCCTTTGCCCTTGGCGTTCAATCGGTTAATCCTGAAGCAACAGTTGAAGTTCTGTGGACCAACACATGGTATGATCCAACACTGGAAAAACAGGTTGCCATTGAATTATTAAATAAGGGCTGCGATGTCATTGCCCAGCACCAGGATACCACTGCCCCGCAAATGGCGGCCCAGGAGCGAGGGGCTTTTGCGGTGGGTTATAACACATCAACCGCCAACGCTGCGCCCCGTGCTTACCTTACTGCCCCGCTGTTCCATTGGGAAAAATTCTATGTTGATGACATTACCCATTTGTTAAACGGAACATGGGAATCCCGGGCATACTGGGAAGGCTTAAGAGAGGGAACCGTTTCTTTGGACACACTGACTGAAAACAACGATCCCAGAACTCCGCCAGCGGTTGATGCAGCGCGGGAAAAAATTATATCCGGCGAGCTTGAACCTTTCACCGGTCCCTTATTCGACAGGGACGGCATCGAACAGGTCCCAGCCGGAACCAAAATGACCGATGACGAAATTTGGAATATGAGCTGGTTTGTGAGAGGGGTAATTGCACCCTGAGACGGCATCTTCTCCATGTGTTGAAATGCATGGCATTACAAAGAAATTTGGAACTGTGCTGGCTAATGACAACGCAAGCCTATCAGTAAACCGCGGGGAAATACTTTCTCTGCTTGGTGAAAACGGATCGGGAAAAACCACTCTGGTAAATATTCTTGCCGGAATTTATCTTCCCGATTCCGGTTTCGTCAGCATAGACAGAAAGGAATGCCGTTTCCGCTCTCCACATAACGCCATTGCCGCAGGAATTGGCATGGTGCATCAGCATTACAAACTGATCCCTGTAATGAATGTATGGGAAAATATCAGCCTGGGAAATGAACATGCAGGGCGAAGGCATTATAACCCTTTCATTAAAAAAAAACAGATAATCAAAAAAATATCCGCATTTGAAGAGCAATTCGGCCTTAAATTGAATCATTATAAAAAAATTTATAATATGTCAATCGGGGAAAAACAAACAGTCGAGCTGTTAAAATTGCTGTTCAGGGGAGCGCAGATTCTAATTCTGGATGAACCCACTGCCGTGCTTACTCCGCAGGAAATAAAAAAACTTTTTTTTATGTTAAGAAAAATGAAACAGGAAGGATGCGCCATAATCATTATTACCCATAAACTTAACGAGGTAATGGAAATAAGCGACAGGGTAACTGTTATGCGAAAAGGCAAAACCGTAGAAACTGTTGCCACCGGTCTTACCAATCCCCGGCAGTTAGCCGGAATGATGGTTGGAACAAGCGTATCTTTGGAAATAGAAAGGGCCAAGCCAAAAACCAGTGAAAATCCTGTTCTTGAAGTAAAAAATCTTTGCTGCCGGGGACAGCAGAAGGAACTTTTGTTTGACGGAATTAGTTTTAATTTATACAGCGGGGAAATTCTTGGCCTTGCCGGAATTGCCGGGGGCGGCCAAAATGAACTTTGCGAAACNATTGCAGGCATAAGAAAAGCAAGCGCAGGAGAAATTAAATTTCACGGAGAGGGCCTTCTTGGGTTAATGCTGCGGAAAACNGGCAAAAAAGAAGANCTTATGAGTTATCTTCCCGAGGACCGTCTTGGCATGGGCCTTGTGGGGAATATGAGCATCGCCGACAATATTCTATTGCGTTACATCAATAAAACCCCGGGAATTTTTGTCAGCCGTTCCGCTGTAAATAAACTTGCCCAAGAAATTGTAGAGCGCTACAACATATCCTCTCCGTCAATTCATCACAAGGTAAGAATGTTGTCCGGGGGAAACATTCAAAAAGTGCTTCTTGGCAGGGAAATTAGCCTTGATCCCAGCGTATTAATTGCCGCATATCCGGTACATGGTTTGGATATACATTCATCATACTATATTTACAATGTGCTTAATGAACAGAAAAAAAAGGGAGTGGCAATTTTATACGCCGGTGAAGACCTTGATGTTTTAATGGAACTTTGCGACAGGTTAATGATCTTTTGCAACGGGAAACTTGCCGCCATTGTTGACCCGCAAAAAATCTCAAAAGAAGACATTGGGCTGCTAATGATGACCGGAATAAGGAAATCCGCATGAAAAGCCTGAGGATTGCGGCACGGGCAGAGCTGGCCGGAAAAACAAAAACAGTTCTTCGCATAACAACAGCTTTTGCCGCATTGGCTGCTTCCGGCATAGTCATTGCTCTTATGGGTTATAACCCTTTTGCTGTTTTTGGCAATATTATTTCCGGTTCATTGGGCAGCATGTACCGCCTAAAAGAAACAATAACCAAGGCCATACCATTATGTGTCATGGCACTTGGGACAGCGGTGGCTTTTAAAATGAAGTTTTGGAATATAGGCCAGGAAGGGCAATTTTACCTTGGAGCTTACGGCGCAGCCATTATTGCATTTGCATTTCCCGATCTTCCCTCTCCTGTTTTGCTGCCGCTTATGTTTCTTGCCGGATGTATAACCGGCGGTTTATGGGCAATTATTCCCGCTGTATTAAAAATTACGCTTTCTGCCAATGAAACCCTGGTAACATTAATGCTGAATTACATCGCTGCTAAATGGATTTCATATTTACAGTATTCGGCATGGAAAGATCCCAATGCGCTTGGATTCCCAAAAATTAGCCCTTTCGGCCCCAATGCTGTTCTTCCTTCGCTATTTGGAGTGCATATAGGCTGGATTATTTCAATTGTTCTTGCAGCGGCAATTTTTATACTGCTCAAACGCACAAAACTGGGCTATGCAATAGAGGTAATAGGCGAAAGCAGGGATGCTGCAAGGTATGCAGGCCTTAATATTTTCAGAACAACGCTTATTGCAATAACGGTTTCCGGCGGCCTCTGCGGAATTGCAGGAATGATGCAGGCATCAGCTGTTGAACGATCCATATCGGAGCAGCTTTCCGGCGGGCTTGGCTTTACTTCGGTAATTATCGCCTGGCTTGCCCGCCTTGAGCCGGCAATAATTATAATAATGGCATTTTTATTTTCACTGCTAATACAGGGCGGAAATTTTTTACAGGCAAGCATGAAAATTCCATCATCAATATCACAGATAGTCCAGGGAATTATTATCTTTTTTGTGCTTGGATCGGAATTCTTTTTGCGCTACCGTATTNTAAGGAAAAGCTAAAGGAAAACTAATGGAAGAATTTTTACATTCATTGTCATTATTTTTACAAACTTCAATGCAAATGGGAACGCATATTCTTTTTGCGGTTCTGGGCGGAATATTATGCGAAAAAATCGGCAACTTAAATCTGGGGATTGAAGGGATGATGCTTCTGGGCGCATCGGCCGGATACTTTGCCGCGCTAAAAACCGAAAATCCTTTTATTGCAGTAATGACAGCCGGGTTTGCAGGGGCATCGGGCGCATTAATTTACGCTTTTATTACCGTTACCCTGCGGGGCAACCAGGTAGTTACCGGCCTTATTCTTACAATATTCGGCACGGGCGTTTCAAGTTTCCTGGGAAAAAGCCTAACGGGAATTCCGCTGCCCGATTCGGTGCAAAAAGCGTTTGTTCCGCTTTCGCAGATGGCCGGCATGAGTCCAAATGCAACTGATGCCTTAAATAACAGCAGTTCTTTTTTTGGAAATGTTTTTTTTAATCAAAGCCCTTATGTTCTGGCCGGAATTATGCTTGGAATTGCAATATACGTTTACTTTAAATTTACCCGCATTGGCCTGAATGCCCGTGCCGTAGGAGAAAATCCTGCGGTAGCCGATGCTGCCGGCATTCCGGTTATTTTATACAAATATATTCACATAATCCTGGGCGGGTTTTTATGCGGTNTNGGCGGGGCCTATCTTTCCCTTGTTTTTGTTCCACGCTGGCAGGAAAATATTACATCCGGCGCAGGCTGGATTGCAGTTGCATTAATTATTTTCAGCACATGGAATCCGCTAAAGGCAATTTTTGCAGCTTATCTTTTTGGCGCTTTGCGCGGAATAAGTTTAAAATTTCAAAATATTAGTTTTACTTTTTTTGGCGCGCAAATACAGTTTCATGCCCAGCTTTTAGACATGATACCATATATCGCAACAATTATTGTCCTTATTATTATTACCTTACGAAAGAAAAAAGAATACCAGGCTCCCGCCTCTCTTGGCGTTCCGTATTTTCGGGAGGAACGCTAGGAGCCTATCGGACTTGTTGGTTTTTACAGAAAATATCTGTCGGCTATTAGCCGCAAAACCTTCGATTTTGGGGCTCCTTACGGAGTTTGAGCGGTAAAAATCGTGCTTTTGCACGATTTTTTGCTTTGAATTGAACAAAGTCCGTCAAACTCCTAGGAGCCTGTCGGACTTTAAATAGTTTGTCTATAATGTATCTACATTATAGACAAATTTTAATTAATAGGATTTACTACTGCTCCATTCGCCTTGGCGTACTTCACCTTGGAGGCTTGGAATTTCCAAAACTATGCCAGGTTCAATTATATTAGGATTATTCGGGTCGGGCAGCTTGGATTTGTTCGCTTCGTATATAAGCCGCCATTTAAAGGGATCTCCGTAGGCCCAGGGGCGGCCTGCAATGTTCCAAAAGCAATCTCTTTCGGTATTCCAGGTTCTTACTGTGTAAACTGCCGGGAGCGGTGATTTTCCGTCAGGAGATTCCACAAAAGCAAGCAAATCTATTACTTTGTCCGCCGCACTAATTGCTTCATTCCATAATTCGTTTTCCGCGGCTTTTTGGCTGGTTTCATACCATTCCTGGGCTTCATTGAATTCATCAGGATTTGTTTCTGGTATGCCTGAGGAAACAGCCCAATCAATCCTGGCTTTTGCGGTTTCAATAGAATCATATACGCCTTTAATTGTCATTTGCTCTGCGATATATTGATCTGAAAGAGCGGAAAATTCCAATGATTCCTGCGCAAGCTGAGTGGATAAATCATAATCTCCGGCTTCATAGGCTTCTTCAGCTTGCTTTGCCAGTTCCTGGCTTTTTAGGAAATATTCGTTGTTCCGTATGCTTTCCGGAATTTCCGTCTCTTCGCCAGTTTCCTCCGCTACGGCAACTTCTTCGGGTTCCGCTTGTTCAACAGGGCTTTCCTCTGCGATAACAGCCTCCTCGGTTGACTCAGCGGGGCTTTCCTCTGCGATGACGGATTCATCGGTTACAATAACTTCGGCAGATGTCTCTTCTGCGGCGGCGGATTCATCTGTTTGCCCAAATACTGGATGAACAGCGAATAAAATAGAAACACAAATGATAATGGAAAAAAAATGTCTCATTCTGACACTCCTTGAAATATAATTTCTGCCTGTCTGGCAGATTTTTTAACCTCTTCAATTCTTGCCTTTGCTCTTTTAATAGCATCCGCAGCTTTCATCTGTTTTTCTATAGTTGTTTTGCCTGCAATTAAATATAATGATTCTGCATTAAAAAATTGTTTTGACGCTTCTTCATAATTTTTTCCGTCATACAAGTTTTTTGCCGACGCATAAATTTTTTCCGCTTCACTAAAAATATCTTTAACCGCAATATTAGATTTTTTATCCAGTGCAGCCTGGCGTTCTGCCCCGGCGCTTGCAGCACGGAGTTCCACAGTATTTACCCATCCCCTGGAAAGAACAAAATTAAACCGTTCCGCTGCTGCTGCTGTTTTTTCCGTTGCCAAGTCAAAATCGCCGGCAGTATATTCATCCATTGCATCGCTTAAAATTGCTCCGCCGGATTCAAAATTTTCACTGTCAAATTCAGCAAATTTTCTTTCAATAATTTCCTGCCTTAAAAGCCATGTGTCATACGCTGATGATAAGGTTTGGAACATTACAAGGGCTTTGGCGGCAGTATTTTTTGAGTTATAATAATCTTTTGCTTCATATTGATTATATGCTGTCAATGCTGCCATATCGGCCGAGGTAAAATATTCAGGAAATAATTTTTTTGCTCCGCCCTCGGTCATTCTGGTTCTTAGGGCCATAATTTCATCTTCTATTGCCTGTGCAAACAGAGGAATGGTTAATTCAAAAAGTGAATTATAAGAGTTTGCCGCCGTATCGAATTTTGCAATTGCGGTTTTCAAATTTTCCTCGCTGCCAAGCGGCAAAAGTCCTGCCTGAGCATACTGGGCTTCTGCTTCTTTCCATTCGCTGGGAAAATAAGCAGGGCATGCAAAATCTTCTGCTTTGGTACGGGATTCTTCCGTTTTTATTTTTACAGAATTATATTCATCCTGCAACGCCTGGGCCCATGCCATTGATCCGCAGAAAAAATAGGCTAAGGCAATAATTGCTAAAGATAAATTTAGCATAAAGCTTCTGTTTAAAAACCTGAGATTAAGGAACTGTCTTTGATATATGTTTTTTCTCATGGGCTATTCTCCCTGGAATATTTATTTATAAAGCGGTTTTTTATTTTTAGAAAGCTGTATATACTTGTGTACTGTAAAAATAATGTCATCTATTAGTATTCTATCGGTTTCATAATTTTTTATCAAGTATGCTTTTGCAGCATTGCGGCATCGCAATAGAAATAAACATTAGGCTTTGAAAAAAGTTAACGCATCCTTAATTTCTTACAGCGGCTCGGTAATTAGTTTTCCGCCTTCTTTGTCAAGGCGGAAACGGACATTGCGAAGCGGCGCATCTACAAACAAGGCAAATTGGCAAATTTCTATCAATGTGCCGGCAATAATTTCTCCGGTTATTTCGATAGCGGCTGCTTCATTTACATTGATATTAGCCGCCAGTTGTGAAAATTTTTCTGCAACGGTCTTTTGTTTTTCTTCCAGCTTATGCAGCGCCCCTTCCATTTTTTCCTTTTTTTCCGGATCATTGNCCGAAATCTCCAACANCCGACGGATTTCTGAGAGTTTTGCAGCAAGCATCATCAGTTGGTTATTGCATTTTTCCTTTTCCTGCTGAACAACAAAATCTATTCCGCAGTGAATTCTGGTAGCCCTGCCTGTTTCCTTCCCTACGCTGCCGGCACGTAAACCGTTGACAGCGTAAATGTCCCCGCCCAGGATTGTTCCTTTATCGCCCATTTCGACAGTATTCAGCGCATAAATACTGGAATTGATGATTTCACTGTCTACAAAAATAGATTTTCGTGCGGCAACGCGGCAGTTTTCTATAAATTTTGTTCTAATGTCTCCGCCCGATTTTATTATTGCAGCGCCTTTTCCAATAATTCCGCCCATAACCTGGATATCGTCTTTGGCAAATGCATGCGTTAAGTCCAAAGTTTGTTTTATGCTTAGCGAACCGCCGGCAATAATTTTAAAACCATCTGACACTGGCCCTTCAATGGAAACATCGCCGGGGAAAATAATATTGCCGGTACGGTAATCCACAGCTCCTTTAATAACCAAATTTGGCTGAACAGAAATTATTTTTTTATTAACAATAAGCTGGCCGTGTATATCAGAGATAATATTTTTTTCATTGGTTTGAGT
>WRNF01000075.1 GCA_009776715.1 Treponema sp.
TTCTTTTTTCATTGTTGATAATCGCTAACAACCCTTTTGGCAGTTTATCAAAACTATCATTCAAAAAATCAAACTGGAATACATGGTCTGCAAGCAAATTTGCGCCGTTTTTTATCCTGTCTTTCATTACATCAACATCGGCTTTATCAAGTGTGGAAGCCCAAATATTGTATTTATTTGTAAGTCCTGCCAATAGATTTCCTGTACCTGCAGCACAATCCCAAATAACATATTCGTCCTGCCAATCATCACCTAATACATCGCCAATATATTTTTGGGAAAGTTCTACCCACTGGCGAGGAGTAAAGAAAGAGCCTTTTCTTTCTCTAATGTCCTGCGGTACTAATAAATCCCTACGGTTAATAATATAATCCCAATATTCTTCTAAAGGCGGTCGTTCATATTTATCCCAAAATTCTTTATGTGCTTTTTGGTTATCGTTAAAACCGACTTCTTTGTATAAGGAAAAACCTGCGTCATCAAACTTTTTGTCAAACCTATATTGATTATTTTGCAGAATGACAAATAATTTATCTTTAAGTGTTGTATTTTCTCTTGATAATAAATCGGCAAGGAAAAAATCGCCGTCTATAATGCCCGCTTTTTTTACTGCTGCCCAATCTATGCCTATAGATTTTTTAACTTTATCAAGCCATTTACTGTAAATAATTACAAAGTTATTTTTATTGATTTGAAACTTTGCTGTTATGTTTCCGGCTACAAGATTTTCGTTTATAAAGTTGATTATTTCTTTTTTATCTGTATCAAAGTTGAAAATAACAATATTTTTCTTTGACAGTTTTTCTACTTTCTTTTTTATTTTTAAGAAGTCATCNGTNGTATGATTGCTTGGTGNTATATTCCAATTAACATCATTGTCGCTGTAAATTGGCAGTATATNGTGGAAGGGTATAAAGGCTATTTTCTCTGTATCAAAACAACCAATAAAAGGCGGNGGTAAATNTTCCCCTTTTTCGTAGGTTTTCTTNGTTGTTAAGATTAATTGGGTGAGCATTGAATGTATGTCGGCTATCCCCTTCTTGCTCTCTGCCCATAGGTAATGGCGTGTCCAAATGTTGCCTTCTTTTCGAACTTGTAAGAAATCCTTACAGTTTGAAATAGAGTTTAACTCCGCTTCCTTATACACATTCACTATATGAATTGTAATATTTTGGGGCATGGTTTGAAACAGTAAGGCCATCTGCGCCTGTGTTAGCCAAACGGTGTCTTCGTTAATTCTGACCTCGATATGTTCAGCAAGTTCGTTAGGCCGGTATAATATTATTTCATTCTTCACAAAAAAAAGTCTATCATATCCTTGAAACTCCTTCAAGTACGCGTTAGCTTTCAAACAGCCCTATGGTGCCGGTGCTCCATTCTTCCCTGGCTTCCATGACAAGGCGTTCAACATCTTGCCAATTATCGGCCCTGGGGCCGGGTAAATCGCGGTTGGTTGAATTGCCGAACACAATTGTTTTACAGCCCTGGTTTCGCAGGTTAATAATATTTTCCGGGGCATCGTCAATATANACNTGGGCTCCGACCGCNCCTTTATCGTTCATAAAACAAATGTCCCAGTAGGGAATGTCGTATTTATCCAGCCAGTCAACGGTTTGAGTAATTGTTGTCCGGTGAGAATATTTTAAAAACAAACGATGGGTTATAATCCTAATCCTAATATCTTGAATTGATAATTTTCTAAGAATTGCAGGGGCATCCTGAATTGGTTCCATGTCGCTAAAAATATTTCTTTGTGTAACCGCATAACGGTGCAGCCGGTCATATCCGCCAAATTCTTTAATGCCCCATTCATTTAGGCCGAATGAAACTTCGGTGGTAAGAGAATCAAGGGGCCTGTTAAGCCAATCGGCAGATATTTTCCGTATTGCTCCGTAAAAATCGCCCACTACGCCGTCTAAATCAACCCCAAGAATAAAAGTATCTGTATTCATAACTTTTCCTGATTGGCATCTTTAGAAATTAATATTACAGTACTGCGGGGTTTAACGCGGTACTTAAACGGCGGAGAAAGAGGAACCTCGCTGCCGGCGGGTAATATATCGCTGTGAGTGTTTAGGCTGGTGTCAACTGCCCGAAACCATTTGTTGCGATCGGTTGAAGGCGGTATGGAAAAAGTAATCGGTTCTATGCCTGCATTAAACATTATAAAAAAATTATTGTCATCTTTATCCCGTAAAACATCTGCTCTACGTCCGTTAATTTGCAGGGCAAGCCCGTAGCCTAATTTATCCCAATCAGGGCAGGCGCCTTTTTCGTTATACCAGTTAATGTCAGGAATGGCATTATAGCTGCCTTCGCGTCCGGTATAAAATTCAGGACGCATAAACCCAGGGTGCCGCAGCCGGAATGCAATCATTTGTTTTACAAAATTAAAAAGTTCTATATTTTTTTCCAGTAAAGACCAGTCGTACCATGATATTTCATTATCCTGACAATAGGCATTATTNTTGCCCCGCTGCGTACGCCCTATTTCATCTCCGCCAAGAATCATNGGTGTGCCAAGAGAAACCATTATCGTGGCAAAAAAATTTTTAAGTTGCTGCAGCCGAATTTTCTCTATAACCGGATCCAGCGTTATGCCTTCCGATCCGTAATTGTAACTGTAATTATTATTGGAACCGTCACGGTTCTCTTCTCCGTTGTCATCGTTGTGTTTTACGTTAAACGATACAAGGTCTTTAATGGTAAAACCGTCGTGGCTGGTAATAAAGTTTATCGAATGAAATGGTTTGCGCCCGTCCCGCAGATACAGATCTGAACTGCCGGAAATTCGGGTGGCAAGGTTCCGTGTTTCTTTGGCATCTCCCCTCCAGTATTTGCGAACATCGTCACGGTAACGGTCGTTCCATTCCGCCCACCGCCCGCCGGGGAACCATCCCACCTGATATGCGCCGCCTGCATCCCATGCCTCGGCGATAATTTTTGTGGAGCTTAAAATTGAATCTTCGGCAATACGTTCCAGCATGGGCGGCGATTCCATCAAGCGCCCGAGCTGATCCCTTCCCAGAATTGATCCCAGGTCGAAGCGGAAACCGTCAACGTGCATTTCTACCACCCAGTAATGCAGGCATTCCAGGATGAATGTACGAATAATGGGATGATTACAGTTTACCGTGTTGCCGCAGCCGGAAAAATTTTTATAATACCGCTTGTTTTCGTCTAGGATATAACAAATAGGATTATCAAGCCCGCGGAAACAAAAAGTAGGTCCTTTTTCATTGCCTTCGGCAGTGTGGTTAAATACAATATCAAGGATCACTTCTATTCCAGCTTTATGCAGCTCCCGCACCATTGTTTTAAATTCCTTCACCTGGCTGCCCGGAGTATGATCGGCGGCGAAAGATTCTTTTGGAGCAAAAAAAGCAGTTGTTGAATACCCCCAATAATTGGTAAGCATTTTACCTGTGAGAGGGTTAATTCTTGGGTATTCATGGTCATTGAATTCTTGCACTGGAAGAAATTCCAGGCTGGTAATGCCCAGTTCTTTAAAAAAGGGAATTTTTTCAATTACGCCCAGGTAGGTTCCCGGATGTTTTACCTTTGAATTTGGGTTGGCAGTTAAGCCTTTTACATGAGTTTCATACAAAACACTAAATCTAAGCGGGTAATTAAGAGGGGCATCGCCTTCCCAGTCAAAATCATTGTCGTCAACCACTATGCAACGCGGTGATTTTTGCAGGTTATCTACAGAGGAAAAAGACAGATCGTCATTTACAGAGTTTGGATCATAACCTAAGCAATTTGAAAAATCCCATTTATCTGTGNTAACAAGGGCTTTTGCATAAGGATCAAGAATTGCTTTTTTAGGGTTAAACCGCAGCCCAAGCAAAGGCTGATAAGGCCCGTCTATTCTGTAAAGATAACATGTTCCTGCTTTTAAGCCTTTTACCATGCAATGCCAAATATCACCGGTTTTTGCTCCCATTTTTTCCAGGGGTATTTCTACAAAAGGGCTTTCCGGCGCAGAAGATTCAAAAAGAATTAGTGTTACCGATGCGGCATGGCGCGAAAAAACAGCAAAGTTAACGCCTTCCTTGTTTATTGTTGCTCCTTGCGGAATAGCTTTTCCAGGACTAATTGAAAGATTACTAATATCCATAAAATAATAATAAGGCATTATTGGTTAAAATGCAAATAGGTGAATTATATGGTGTCTGTCCACAAAGTCGGTTACTTTGTGGACGACTAAATATTTCCACGGTATTCAATTTCTGCCTTACCGTAAATTTGCAATGTAAATTTTGCATAGCAAAATTTACACAGCCTCTTTTATTGCCTGCTGGGTTAAAAGATCGCAGCGTTCATTGTATTCTATTCCTGAATGGCCGCGAATCCATTTCCAGGTAATCGAAAATTCGCCGCTTAGGGCATCCAACTCCTTCCATAAATCCTGGTTTTTTACCGGTTTTTTATCGCTTGTACGCCATGCGTTTAACTTCCATTTTTTTATCCATTCACTGATGCCTTTTTGAACATACTGCGAATCAGTGTATACAACAATCGTGCGCGGAATGCCTGGCATTGAATATATCGCTTTTAGCGAGTTTATTACCGCCAATAATTCCATTCGGTTATTGGTAGTTTGTTTTTCTGAGCCATATCGCTCTGCCAATACTTTTGGGCCTAGAACCGGCGGACTAAAGTCCGACGGGCTGAAGCCCGTGTGCAGCACTGCTATAAAAGCCCAGCCCCCCGGGCCTGGATTGCCGGAGCAACCCCCGTCAGTATAAATTTCTATAGAAGGTTCTATAGTACCTTCTACTAATGATTCCATGTGTATCTCCTCATTTATTATACCATAAAACATGCATCTGTAAAACATGCATCCATAAAACATGCATCCATAAAACATGCATCCATAAAACATGCATCCATAAAACATGCATCCATGCAAAAGCGGGCAAAACCGGAAAAGCAAAACCGGAAAAATTTATGGATTTTTATAATTTTCTACTTGCCGATTTTTTAAAAATTAAGTATATTAATGTATGGGTTTAAAATTTAACCCACAGCCCTTTNCAGGGCGTAATCCATTAAAACTTACCGGTTCACGGATTGCAATAATTATCAAAGTGAATTCGGGAAAAACTNACGAGGAGAAATGAAACATGGCAAAACAGTTATTGTTTAACGAAGAAGCCCGGCGCAANTTGCTTGCCGGAGTTGAACAAATTTCCAAAGCGGTTAAAGTAACACTTGGCCCTAAAGGACGAAATGTCCTGCTGGATAAAAAGTTCGGGGCCCCAACTGTTACCAAAGACGGTGTATCTGTAGCAAAAGAAATTGAACTGGCTGATCCCTACGAAAACATGGGAGCTCAACTGCTAAAAGAAGTGGCCACTAAAACCAACGATGTTGCAGGCGATGGCACTACTACTGCAACTGTATTGGCGTATTCAATGGTGAAAGAGGGATTAAAATCCGTAGCAGCAGGAATGACTCCGCAGGAACTTAAACGGGGCATTGACAAGGCCGTTGAAATTGCTGTTGCAGAGATTAAGAAAAATGCAAAAGACATTAAGGATAAGGAAGAAATTTCCCATGTCGCCTCAGTGTCCGCAAATAACGATACCGAAATTGGAAATACCATTGCCGATGCAATGGAAAAAGTCGGCAAGGATGGGGTTATCACCGTAGAAGAATCCAAGACGATGGATACAAGCATTGATTTTGTGGAAGGAATGCAGTTTGACCGTGGTTATATTTCCGCCTATTTTGTAACAGATAGGGATACCATGACTGCCGTTTTTGAAGATGTGTATATTCTTGTCCACGACAAGAAAATCTCCAGTATGAAAGACATGCTTCCCCTTCTTGAAAAAGTAGCGCAAAGCGGCAAGCCTCTTCTTATTATTGCAGAAGATGTGGATGGCGAAGCGCTTTCCACTCTTGTTCTTAACAGTTTGCGGGGAACCCTTAAGACGGTTGCGGTAAAGCCCCTGGTTTTGGCGACCGCCGCAAGGCTATGCTGGAAGACATTGCTATTCTTACCAACGGGCAGGTAATTACCGAAGAACTGGGGATGAAGCTGGAAAACACTGACCTTTCCCACCTCGGTAAGGCCAAAACTATTAAAATTGACAAAGACAACACCACTATTATTAACGGCGGCGGCAAAAACAAGGACATTCAGGATCGCATTGCGCAGATTAAGGCGCAGATTGAAGACACCACCAGCGATTATGACCGCGAAAAACTTCAGGAGCGGCTTGCCAAACTGGCCGGCGGCGTTGCGGTTATCAATGTAGGCGCAGCCACCGAAGTTGAACTGAAAGAGAAAAAGCACCGCGTAGAAGATGCCCTGGCCGCCACCCGAGCCGCCATTGATGAGGGCATTGTCTCCGGCGGAGCAATTGCGCTTATTCAGGCTGCCCTTGCGCTGGATAAAGCCGATACCGCCGATCTTACCGATGATGAAAAGGTTGGCTTCAAAATCATTAAACGCGCCCTAGAGGAACCCATCCGTCAAATTGCCGAAAACGGCGGGCTTGACGGCGCTGTTATTGCTGAGAAGGCAAAACACGAAAAGAAAGGCGTTGGATTTGACGCGGCAAAAATGGTGTGGGTTGATATGATGAAGGCCGGAATTATCGATCCGGCAAAAGTAACCCGCTCTGCTCTGCAAAATGCGGCTTCTATTGCAAGCCTTATGCTTATTACCGAATGTGCTGTTACCGATGTCCCAGAAAAGAAAGATGCGGCTCCAATGCCAGGCGGCGGAATGGGCGGCATGGGAGGAATGGACTATTAGGTTCCAATTTTAATGTTTTTTCGAAAAGGCCATCCTGGGGATGGCCTTTTTTAGTGTCATGACCATAATTTTTATGATAGGCTCGAAAAGTTATCACTTTTCCTGTTGCCTTTTTTATTTTTGTTTGTTATATTGTTACCGACCGGTCGTTAACCGGTTTTTGTTATTACAATGACTAAGTCAGAAATAATTAAAGCGGCATATAAAACATGGGGCCGCGAATTTTATCTTAATACCAGTCTCAGCAGTGTTGCAAAGGAATTAAATGTTTGCAAACCGGCTTTGTATCGTCATTTTAAGAATAAAGAGGCCTTGCTTGATGCAATGACCATGCATTTTATTGATAGTTTTACTGATTTTATCCGTTCAGATTATGAAAAAAGCCTTGAATGTAAGGATAAAAGTGAAAGCGTGTTCACATTAACTCGGTCTGTAGCAGAATATTATGCGCGGAATATATATATTTTTATTTTTTCCATGATAAAACTCCATAATCATGAACTTGACAGCCCAAAAACAGCGGAAGAATTACGAAAACGAGGTGTAGACCTTGTGTTTTTTCATCATTCAATCAAAAAAGATTTTGTTTTTCAGCCTATAATTATGAATTTAATTTTTGGAACCCTTACTTTTTTTATGGCAGGCTTCCATAAAGCAGAAAATTCATTCGTTAACCCGCCGTCTGAAAAAGCAATTGAAAAAATAATAAATGCAGTCAATGCAATTATAAAACAGGGNCTGGGTTATTGCAGAGATCAGATAGATGCATTAGATTATAAAGAGCTTGAAAAACNNATTGAAGGGACAATCACCGGAATTGAAGACGATCCCCTGTTAAAAGCGGTAGCAGAAGCAGTGGCCGAAGCAGGCCCTTGGGAAGCTTCTATGGAACAGGTGGCGCAGCATTCAAAATTGTCAAAAAGCAGCTTATATTGCCATTTCAAAAGTAAACAGGATATGCTGTACCGGTTTTTCAATACAGAATCTCTGCGGATAATTGAATTTGC
>WRNF01000076.1 GCA_009776715.1 Treponema sp.
CAACAAATCAATATAACGATTACTCCGCATCTTATTCGAATTATTCTGATTTATACATTGATCTTTTCGCTCCCGGCACTTTTTATTCAACAACAATGTATGGAGGATACGATACTCTTAGTGGAACAAGTTTTGCTGCCCCAATGGTTGCGGGAACTGCCGCACTTATTAAGTCTAAATACCCTGCAATGAGGGCCCCTGAAATAAAACAGCTTATTATAAAAAACGTTGATGAAAAACTAATTGAATTAGGCAATAAGTGCATTTCCAAAGGTCGCTTAAATGCTTTCAAAGCACTTAGCGGTGAACATTTGTTATTTGGCGGCGGTACAGGAGACCCAAGTACCCCATATCAAATCTGGGATGAACACCATTTATCGAACATCGGTGTGGTTAGCAGCAAGCATTTTATTTTGATGGATGATATTACTTTACCGTACATGGATCAGCCCTACGGCATGCCAACCTGGAAACCAATCCCTGAATTTTCCGGTTATTTGGATGGAAATGGTAAAACCGTTTCAAACTTATGTGTATGGGAGGCTTCTACTAATAGTGATGGCATTGGATTATTTGCCACAAATACGGGAACCATTGCAAATTTGCATATAATTGGAAAAGTAGGAGCAGTAGGGGAAAACACTTCTGTAGGAATGGTTTCAGGATATAATTATGGCATTATTGAAAACATCACTGTCACAAATGATTATGGGACTAATGTAGTTATTAACAACTATTCGTCTTCTTATTCCGGCGGTATAACCGGTTTTAACTACAATCCCGGAATAATACAAAACTGCATTGTAAACGGCGATGTTTACAGCACAGGCGTTAGAGGTTCATTTGCGGGATTTAATTTCTACGGGACTATTAGCAGCAATACCCACAATGGGCAGTTGCTGCCGTAAAAGCAAGTTAATATGCAGGGAGCTTGTAGCACTTGTAAAATTTTGGACCCCTCACGGAATTTGCAAAGTAAAAAATGCTCAAAAACTATATTTTTGAGCAAATTTTTATCGAAAATGACAAAGCTATAGGAATGGAAAAAGTCCGACAAACTTCTAGCAGAAAATTTAGAATTTAACAATATAAGAAGATAGATAATTTGTTTTTAAACATTGTGTGCTTCTATGCGAAGAAAATACAGAATAATTCTTTACTAAAGATGTAAAATCGACAATTCCTTATTAAATCATGCCGTGCATAGACTGAAAACAAAGACATGAAGTTGCGAATATGTTTATTTTTTATGAGCAACGAGATGACAATTTCTAATAGATCAGGTATAATGCATATTAAGGAATCATCAATGAATAAAAATGAAATTATGAGAATTTATAACCAGGAAGGCCGGGAGGCCGCTCTGCCTGCTTTTCGTGAGGCGATTGAGGAAAGCAAAGGGCAAGAGGAAAAGCTGAATGAATTGGCTTTTCTTGCTGCCGATTTTGCAGACAGTGAGGCGCTGAAACTGCTTTTCCAGGCCGGGGTTTCTCCTCAATTAACCGATAAATACGCCTTTAATCTGCTTCACTATTTAGCCCGCCAGAATGAAAGCAACTATCATCCCAAGCCTAAAGGGGCTGTTGCCGAAACTGCAGCGCTGCTTTTAGATAATAAAGTCAGCGCCATTCGCAAGGACGAAAATGAAAAAATGTGTTCCTATCATTACGCCGCACGCAATGGGCTTGTTGAAATGGTAAAATTTATGGCAGAACGCGGCGTAAAACTTAATATGACCGACAAGGACGGCAATACAGGAATATATATTGCCGCCGATTATGCGGCTAACGCTTTAATTGACATTAAATATAAAAAGAGAAACCTTGAAATTGCCAAAACAGAATATGATAAAAAAATTAACCAATTAAAAGCAAACAACCAGACCGATGAACAAATTGCCGAATATGTCAGCAAATGGATAACAAGAACCCCGGAGAAAGCGCAGGCCGATTTAGATGCCGCATTGCAGTTGATGGAGGACTATTTTCAAACAGTAAAAGCCTTTGTTGCAGGCGGCGTTGACATGGACGAAAAAAATTCTTACGGAAAATCAGCTTTGGATATTGCTGTTGAAAAAAGCATCGATAAAATTGCCGCTTACCTTTCGGGAACTTTAACCGATGAAAGCGACGAGTCTGCCATTGCAGCAGGCGGCATGACTCTGCATCAGGCCGCCGAAAAGGGTGATGCCAAGGCCATAAAAGCAATTGCCGCCGCAGGGGCGGATTTGAACAGCCTTAAAGACGATAAAGAATACAAATTCGGTGGCTGCACCGCCCTGGCCATAGCCGTTGCATTTCACCATGTGGATGCAGTGGAAACGCTGCTGGCCTGCGGTGCAAATCCATCGTTCAAAGACGGCAATGGCCGTGCCGCTGCCAGTTTTCTGGTCTTTGGTTCAAGCGCTGCCATTATTATGGATACTTTTACCGAAAAACGCATTCCTGCCATTATAAAAAATTTGCTTAGCGCGGGCATGGACATAAATATGCCGGTGAATGATGATTCTGACACCCTGCTGCTCCTTGCCTGCAAATCAGGGAGCAATGCCGGATACAGCCGCTACACCGTTAAAGGCGAAATAATAGCCGAGGTAATGAAGCATAATCCCGATATCAACCATGTAAACCAGTTAGGCGAAACTGCTTTAATGCATGCGAGCGCAAGAAATTTTGAAATAATGGAGGGCATTCAAGTTGAACTGCTTGAGTTAGGCGCTAATGTGAATTTAGCCGATAAAAACGGCGATACCGCCCTTCATTACGCTGCACGGAACGATGACAAAAACGGCGCAAAAATTCTCTGCGATATGCTGCTGGAATTCGGCGCCAATGCGCAAGCGGTTAACAATGAAGGCAAAACTGCGCTGGATATTGCAACAGAGCAGGACAACGAGCCGCTGGTTAAATTGCTTTTAAGTAAATAGTGTCTGTCAACAAAGTGCGGACTAAAGTCCGCGGACTAAGAGGTTACTTTGTGAGGAGCTGCATATGGATAATATTTTTTTGAACGCCTGCAAGAACGGGCAAAAAGGCATAGTGGAAGCTTTTGTAAAAAAAGGCGGCATTGACTTTAACAAAAGGGATCATCTGGGCTGCACGCCCCTGTTTTACGCCTGCATAAAAGGAGCGCGGGACATTGTTAAAATCCTTATCGATAAAGGCGCCGATGTCTGCCTTGCCAATAACGAAAGCATTACGCCCCTGCATTCTGTTTCCAAAAGCGGGAACAAAGACATTATGAAGATGTTGACCGATGCCGGGGCCGACATTAATGCAACCGACAAATACGGCAAATCCCCTCTTATTTATACATTGTCTCAAAGCCGCACCGAAGCCGCACATTACCTTATCTCGCTGGGGGCGGATGTTTCCATCAAGGATAACGATGGGCATACGGCCCTGGATTATGCCACTGCGCACGGGCTTAGGGACATTATTCCGCAGCTTTCAGGCCAAAGCGAAAGCAAAGATGCTTCCGGCAACACGCCTCTGCACCAGAGCGCCTACAACGGACAAAGCGAGGTGGTGGCGGCATTGCTAAAACAAGGCGCCGAGGTAAACGCAGTCAATGACGGCGGCGAATCCCCGTTGATTGTAGCCTGCAAAGGCAGCAATCTTCAAATTGTCCGCATCTTGCTGGAGGCCGGCGCAGATGCCAATCTCCGTCTTTTGAACGGCAATTCGCCGCTGCATTTTGCCGCAGCGGGGGGCAATAAATTCATGGGCATGGCGTTAATTGACAGAGGCGCAGACATTAATTACCGCAACGAAGCCGGTGAATCTCCGCTGATTGTTGCAGCCATGTGCGGAAAAAATGATTTTACCGCCCTGCTCCTTGAAAAAAGCGCCGATGCCAATGCGGTTGACAATCTGGAACATAGCGCCATGCACTATGCCTCTGAAGCAGGGTATACAGAAATTGTAGAGCAACTGATTACAGAAGGAGCGGTAAACTGAATTGAAAAAACGTTACGGGACTACTCCCTGGGGAGAGTGGTTCATTGATGTGCTGGACAGCTATGAAATGGGCGCACGGCTTGACCGGGGCAGAACTTATGCAAATACCGGCAGGGTGCTTTCTTTGGAATTTGACGGAGGCAAGGCAATTGCCAAAGTTGAAGGAAGGTTCCGGCCTTTTTACCGTGTCGAGATTAGTTTTCCAAAGCTGGAAGAAGCGGAAATTGTTTATGAAATGATTGAAGAAGACAAAGCGCTTCTTGCCCGCATTGCCGCCGGAGAACTTCCGGAAAGTTTTTTACAAAAGTTAAAGAAAAAAAACATTAGCCTTATGCCCCGGCGCTGGGGGGAAATGAAGCGGTCATGTTCCTGTCCCGATTACGGCGACCCCTGCAAACATCAGGCCGCAATGTATTATATCATTGCCAAAGAAATAGATGCCGACCCGCATGTTCTGTTCCGGCTGCGGGGCATGGATTTGGCCGCCCGGTTTGGCAATGCGGCGGTTCACCAGATTCTGCCTCCCTTTACCGTAAACTATACTTCCGCTGAAAAACCGCAGCTTCCTTCCATGCCGCCGCCCGCGCTTGAAGAAATTCCCAATTGCATGGAATTAATCAGTACGCTGCTTCCGCCTTCCCCGCCGTTTTGCGACAGGGACTTTGCCCTGGTTACGGCGGAATTTTACCACCGCTGCGCAGGTTACCGTGTTTGGGATTCAGCGCAAAAAAGCGGGGAAACACTGGCAGAAACCGAGCATCATTTTTCACGATCGGTGTGGACAGCCAGGTGTTCCAAACCTGAACCTTCTGCGGAAATTGATTTGCTGGCAGAGGATATAAACGGCAATAAAAAGCGGTATTCCCTTTATGATGCGTATGAATATTTTGTGCATTTTTCATCTGATGACGGAACAGCATCATATTTTTTTCTTTATTATCTTTTCAAATTTCTTAATCTGCTTTGCGCAGCCGGAGCTTTTATTCCTTATGTGTTAGCCGAAAATGAAACGCTTAAAATTATCTGGCGGCCCTTTGAAACGCTCCCGCCCATTCCCGCCATGCTTGAAACCCTTGCATCCTGCGAATGCGGGTTGTTTTCTGCTGTTAAAATAAAAGGGCAAAAAGCAAATGTTAAACAGCATATTAGCGGACAAAGCGCAGTTGATCTGCTGTCCAGCGCTTTTTTAAATGAATTTGTTAGGCGAAGATTTTTATCTTTTAGGGGAAGCTTTAGCAAATATGGAACAGGAAGCGAATATAATGAGCTGTTGAATTTATTTTTTCAGGGCTTTGGAATTGATGTTTCCTCTCCTGCGCAGCGGAGCCTGCCTGTTGCCATCGATCAATGGCTTTCGGTTCTGCACATAAATTTTGGCGTTTACCGTTACAGCCTTACCATAAAGGTTCTTGGCGGAAAAAAAACTGCGAAGGATGATGTGCAGCAGGCTGCAGTGCATTCTGCATTACAGGATGCGCTGCAGTCCGCATTGCAGTTTANCCTTTCAATGGATGTAATGGTTGAAGATGCAGAAGAAGGCGCTAAAAATATTCCNCTTTCAAAAGTTACCGATTTGGAAATTCTCCGNGCNCCAACAGCCCTTTCCAATTATCTTCCTGAAATTAGAGATCTTTGTACACATTCCTNTGTAAAGCTGTCTGAAGCACGGCTGGCGGCATTTCTCGATTCCGCCGCTGCGCTGNTGGTCCGNCTTGGCATGACGGTGAACCTTCCTAAAGCGCTGCACAGGGAATTAAAACCGCGGCTTGTTGTGAAGGGAAATGCAAAAGAAAAATCTTTGGTTAAATTTCTGGATCTAAATGCCTTGCAGGATTTTGCATGGCAGATTGCCATAGGCGATGAAATATTAACTTTGGAAGAATTTAAAGAACTGGTAAAGCAAAAACGGGCTTTGGTGCGTTTCAAAGACGGTTTTGTAAAAATTGACACGGAAGAATTTGCCCGGCTTTTGAAAAAAGCGCACGATGCCGCGCCGGATTTTAATGATTTCCTTAAAGCGCATTTTTCCGGCGATACTGTTTTGGCATTTGATGCCCGTGAAACGATAGACAATCTTTTTAGGGAACAAAATTTTTCTGTTCCCAATAATCTTCTTGCCCAGCTTAGGCCTTATCAGAATCGCGGCTATAACTGGATATGCTCGCTTTTATTTTCCGGNTTCGGCTGCATACTTGCCGANGACATGGGGCTGGGAAAAACCGTTCAATCCATAGCATCAATTTTACGGCTGAANGAAGAAGGACTCTTAGGCGGCGGATGCCTTGTTGTGGCTCCGGCGGCGTTAATTGGCAACTGGGAAAATGAGCTTGGCCGCTTTGCTCCTACCCTTGCCGTTTCAAGGTATCACGGAAGCCGCCGCCGCATTGACCGCCGGCATGATGTGTTTTTAACCACTTACCAAACAGCAGTCCGCGATCTTAATAAATTAAAGGAAGAGGCATTTTCCCTGCTTCTTGTGGATGAAGCCCATTTGATGAAAAATGCAGAAACCCGTCTTTCCCGTTCAGTAAAACAACTGCGCTGCAACTACCGCCTTGCGCTTTCGGGAACTCCGGTAGAAAACCGTCTGGAAGACCTTCGCTCCCTTTTTGATTTTATTCTTCCCGGTTATCTTGGAACTGCATCTGCTTTTAAGGAACAGTACCGTGTTCCCATTGAAGTTATGCGTAACCGCGATAAAGCGGAAGAATTGCGGAAAATAACTGCGCCATTCCTGTTAAGAAGAATAAAAACAGACAAGGCCATTATCAAGGATCTTCCCGATAAAATAGTTGCCAATGAATATGCGGTACTGGAAAAAGAACAGGCAGCGTTATACGAAAGCGTTGTNTCAGAATCAATTGATAAATCCAATAAAATNGATCCGCAAAACAGNTCTTCGCTTATTTTATCGCTGTTAACTTCTCTTAAACAAATATGCGATCATCCGCGGGTGTTTGACAAAGAAAGCCCCGCTGTTTCTGCCCTTTCCGGCAAGGCAATCCTGCTCCTTACGCTGCTGGATGAAATATTGGCTAACCGTGAAAAAACTTTGGTGTTCAGCCAGTATGTGGAAACGCTTGAATGTCTGGAATTAATCATTAAAAAAGAAATGGGGGAGGCGCCGCTGCTTTACCACGGAGGCTTGGGGCAAAATTTGAGAGCTGATATTGTGAACCGTTTCCAAAATGAAAGTACAGCGCGAATTCTTCTGGTTAGCCTTAAAGCCGGCGGGCTGGGGTTAAACCTGACAGCCGCCAGCCGGGTAATCCACTACGATTTGTGGTATAACCCTGCGGTGGAAAACCAGGCAACCGACCGGGCTTTTCGCATAGGCCAAAAGCGGAATGTTTTTGTTCATAGGTTTATTACCAAAAACAGCTTTGAAGAAAAAATTGACGCAATGATAAACAGCAAAAAAGAACTTGCCGACATGACTGTCGCATCCGGAGAATCATGGATTTCAAAAATGAGCCATGAAGAACTTAAACAGCTTTTTGAAAGATAAGGGATAAACCTCCACGCAGTGCCCGCTGAGAACCATCTTTTTGGTAACTTATGCCGAATATTCAATATAACACGGATTAGCACAGATTTACACAGATTTTCACGGATTATTTTAAATTTTAATTCTTAAATCTGTGTAAATCTGTCTAATCCGTGATAATCTGTGTTTCATGGCATCCAATGTCACTAAGTGCAGTTTGAAGTTAGAGACAAGCTGCCGCGCCGCCCTGCGGCGAACCATCTACAAGGTAACTTTTGAAGCTGTAGTTAAAAGGCCACGGATTTCCACAGATTTACACAGAGGAATA
>WRNF01000077.1 GCA_009776715.1 Treponema sp.
ATCCTCAAGATATTCATCCAGTGTTTTACCCTGCGGCACCAGAGCAGATTCCAGCAAGCGGGCGCTTCGGCTTAGCTCTCCGGGTTCCAGTTCCGTTAGGCTCATTTCACTGTGGTTGAACACTGTGTCTTTTTTCTTTTTTTTCTTTTCTTTTTTAAGCTTTTTGAAAAAGGCTAAAATGGAACGGATTACCGGTATTGAATGCCAGAACGGGAAACTTACCTTTATGTCGTATAACAGATCTTTGCGCCTTAATGACAATAGTACGCTGAACGGAAGCAGTTCATTATCTTTAAAAATACGTGACGCCTGATGCAATGCCCCCGGTATTTTATGCAATTCCTCGAAAGTCATATGCAGTTTTGGATCGTAAAGTATTGTCAGCAACGATGCATTATATGCTTTAAGCTGATTTTCTATTAATTTTTCAAAGTCAGCATCATTTTCTATAGCGCTTTCCGATGAAAAATCAGCCAATAATTTAGTCCATCGTTTAATAATTGCCGCTCTAATATGCGGCTGTGCTTCGTTGAGCATTTTATTGCAAATGTGCAAATACCGTTCTTTTTTGACAAACCAGCGGATATTATTCATTCCATGAATAACCAGCCATGCAGGAAGATCGTTTTCGTTTTTTTCGCTTATTGCTTTGTTTATATATTCTTCAAGTTCCTTTCGCGAATAAATATCTAACAGGGGAATTCCGCGATCGTTGGTAAATGAAGTGATGTCATCCAAGGTGTAATTCCATGGCGAACGATCCATCAGCACATCAAGTGTTTTAAACGCAATTTCAACATCGCGTTTTTTTGACACTGCTGTCCGGTAAAAGCTGCAGCATACCTCAATAATGCACACTGCCTGAATTATCGACATATCTTCCGCAAGCAGATCGTTTTTCTTTCTTATGCTGTTCTTTATTAATGAACAAAAATAAGTCCAGAACATATACGGAAAATCGGCAGACATCTCCATTTCGCTNAGGCAATCCATTGGGCGTATTGTTATTTTTTCAATGATCTCCTTGGTAGCTTTCTCTTTCCCAGGNATTTGTATNGNCAGTTTATTCTGAACATACTCTTTATTATTATGCCGGTTTAAAAAATACCTNATTTTTAAAAGCGAAATTTCCATTATCTTGCGGGGAACAAAAGACCCCAAAAGAATCGCAGATTCAAAATCCTGAGGAAATTTTAAAAGGATAATTTCATCGGAACCAGGAGTTTCATCGGACTGTTCAAAAAACATCTTCATGTCGGAAACAAGGCTTATGGTTCGGACATTATTCTTTGGGATTTTTATCCCCAGTGATTCCTCGCTTGGAAACGGTGTAGCTGATAACTTGTCAATGTTCTTGTAAGCTTCTTTTATTAACATTTGGCAATATGAAGGCAAGAAAATATGCTCACCCTTATTATCGGTTATTAACACGCATTTGCCTTTTTCCGCCAGTTCCGGAATTTCAGCCCAAAAATTAGCCGAGGCATTTTTTGACCAATTTTTCCATTCAACCTGGTCGGGAGGCATTTGCTGTGCGTATTTTTCTATAAATACAAGGAAATCCTTAATAACAATAGAAGGGGACTTAATCTTTATTGTATAGCCTTTCAGCAGAGAATACAGATCTGATTGAGCCATGTCTATATTATAGGTTTTTTTAAAAAAAAATGAAAGTACTTTTATTTAAAAAGAAGAAATATTTACCCGATTGTTGTTCTGTTTATCACCTTCTTTCCGCTGCCCGCTGCCTTCTTGTTTGCAGAAAAAAAGCCCCCGGATTAGCAAATTCATTAAAAAACGCACCATTTCAGGAAATAATAAGGAATAGTACTGTTCGTTGGCGAAGTTTGTTTCATCAGGCTTAGATAGTGGAAAAAAAACAGGGAAAACGGGAAATTCGGTGCCTGGCACCATATACACCATATACATCTACGCCTAAAACGGTGCCTGGCACCATATGCAACACAAGAGGAATAGGCGCAGACGCATTCTCCGGCTGCAATCTGACGCGCGTTATGCTGCCGGCAAATATGCATGACAGTAATCTAAATGTTTTTAATGATGTCAGTCTGATTAACTTTTATAAAAGCCAGGAAAAAAGAGCCGGAACTTATGTAAAAAAGGGGCAAATATGGGCTAGGAGCCTGTCGGACTTGTAGAATTTTGCGGTAAATAACCGCCGGCTAATAGCCGCAAATTCTCCGATAAACGGGGCTCCTTACGGAGTTTGAGCGGTAAAAATCGTGCTTTTGCACGTTTTTTTGCATTGAATTGGACAAAGTCCGGCAAACTCCTAGGGAATAATAGAGTCTGAGGCTATTAGTGTTATTTGTATGGATGATTTATTGAAAAACGCATAAACGCAATAGCAATTTCCTTTAAATAATAGTATACTATTATACACAGATGCAGGGGAACAGAAAATTAGGCATTGTCTTTACCGGCGGAGAGGGGCCGAAAGCGGATATGCTAAGGCGGCTTTTGAACAGCTTGCCGGAGGAACCCGTAATTGCCGCCGCCGATTCCGGTCTTAACCTTGCGGAAGCCGCCGGGTTAAGGCCGCATTGGATTATCGGCGACATGGATTCGCTGGATGATGAAATGCTGCGGCCTTATCCTGCGGAAATGGTTATACGCCACCCCGCGGAAAAAGATAACACCGACACGGAATTAGCCCTTGCCTTGCTTTGGGAAAAAGGCTGCGGCAACACATGGATTATCGGCGGCGGCGGCGGAAGGATCGATCATCTTTTTGGCATTCGCGATCTGTTTGAAAGGGAGCCGCATCCGCAGCGCTGGATAACTGCCGCCGAAGACATTTACTGCATTGACGGGACTGCTCAAAATTGCCGCTTGTCAATGACAGTGAAACAGGGGAGCATTGTTTCGGTGTTTCCGCTGGGAGGCGGTCCATGGAAAACGGAAAGCCGCGGGTTAAAGTGGGCACTGGATTCTGTGCGATGGAAAAGAGGGTACAACGGATTGAGCAATGTTGCAACCGGGCCTCAGATTGAAATATCTGCAAAACAAGGCCGGTTTATAATAATATTGGAGCTTCTATGTCAGCAATAATAATTGATGGAAAAGCAATTGCCCAAAAGCTTAGGGAAGAAGCAAGGGAAAGGGCTATACGCATTACCGAAAAAACAGGCATTGTTCCCTGCCTTGCGGTTATTCTTGCCGGGGAAGACCCCGCGAGCGTTTCCTACGTAACAGGAAAAGAAAAGGCCATAACTCAGGCATGCATGGAAAGCCGGAATATCCGTCTTCCTGCTGATATTAGCGAAACTGAATTAATTTCGCGCATAACAGGCCTTAACAAGGAAGATTCTGTTCACGGTATTTTAGTGCAACTGCCGCTTCCCCGCCGCATAAATGAAGACAGAATTATTCTGGCAATCGATCCGGCCAAAGATGTTGACGGGTTGCATCCGGTTTCAGCCGGGAACCTTGCGTCCGGCAAGCCGGGGATTTTGCCCTGCACGCCTTACGGGGTGATGGTTCTTTTGCGCGAACTGGAAATTTTGCTTGACGGCGCTCATGCGGTGGTGGTTGGAAGATCGAGCCTTGTGGGGCGGCCCTTNGCAAATTTGCTTTCCCGCCGGGATGCAAATGCCACGGTAACAGTTTGCCATACCGGCACCAAGGACCTTGACCGTTATACGCTNCAGGCCGATATNCTGATTGCCGCAGCGGGAAGCCCNNNNCTNATTACGCATAACATGGTCAAACCCGGNGCGGTGGTGATTGATGTCGGNGTGAACAGAATAGCGGATGCCTCCAAAAAAAGCGGCTTCCGGCTNTGCGGCGATGTTGATTTTGAAACGGTAAAAGAAAAAGCTTCTTACATAACACCGGTGCCGGGAGGAGTTGGCCCCATGACGGTTGCTATGTTATTGCATAATGTGCTTCAATGTGCGGAGGTAAGAATATATGGAAAATAATGAAAGAGATGCCAAATATCCTTCAACAGAATATTTGGCAAGGCTGCGGAATATCACATTACTGTGTTTTGCAGGCGGCATTTTGCTTTTGGTAATTTCATTTTTGCCAATAGCAAGAAATATGGTTGTTGGGCTGGTCGCAGGTTCCGTTATTATTGCTGTCGGCGTAGGATGGCTGCTGGCGAATAACCCTAAAAATAAAAAAATCGGCGCTGTCATTACCAGTATTGGGATCATTGCTGCGTTGTCAAGCGTACCCGTAAAGCCGGTTATGGCAGTAATGCGGTTTTTAATGGTTATAATATGCATAGGTCTTTTGGTATATGGGCTTGTGAATTTAATTAGATACTTTTCAATACAGGATAATCGGTAAATACGGAGAGATTTTGAAGTATTTTTTTGAGACTTACGGCTGCCAAATGAACAGCGCCGAATCGGCAGCATTGACTCTTGTGTGCCGTGAAAAAGGCTGGGATGCTGCCCCCGACAACCTTAATGCCGATCTGGTTCTGATTAACACCTGCTCGGTTAGGCTTAGCGCTGAACAGCGGGCGCTGGGACGCATAGCCCTGTACGAAAGCCTAAGAAAAAAACGCCGCTCCCAGGGACGGCCTTTTGCGCTGGTCATTGCCGGCTGCATGGCCCAGCGGATGGGGGGTACCCTAAAAGAAAAATTCCCCTCTGTGGATTATGTCATGGGAACAAAAAGCCGCGCAGCCTTTCCGCTTATTCTTGAGGCGGTGGAAAAAGGCGCAAACAGCGCAGGTTCCTATCCGGAAATTGCCGCCGATGAAAATCCCGTTTTTTCGTTTTCTTCTTCCCATCTTGAAGAAGGGCAGTTCCGCAGTTTTATTCCAATCATGCACGGCTGCAATAATTTTTGTTCCTACTGCATTGTCCCATATTTAAGAGGACGGGAAATATCGAGGGATCCAAAGCATATTATNCGGGAAATTCAACTTGTCGGCGAACGGGGCGTTAAGGAAATAACGCTGCTGGGGCAAAATGTAAATACGTATAACTGGAACGAAGGAGAGGTAAATTTTACCCGCCTTTTGCAGACAGTCTCTAACCATGCGGAAAAAAACGGCGTTAAATGGATTCGTTTTCTTTCAGCCAACCCAAAAGATTTTTCCCAGGATGCCATTGCGGTAATGGCAGAAAACCGCAGTTTCTGCCGCCACCTGCATCTTTGTGTGCAGCATGGTTCAAACAAGATTTTGGCGGCAATGAACAGGGGCTATACCCGCGAACATTATCTTCATCTTGTTGCAGAAATCCGCAAAGCCATGCCGGACATAAGCCTTTCCACAGATATTTTGACCGGGTTTCCGGGCGAAACCGAAGAAGATTTTGAAGAAATATTATCGCTTATGGATGAAGTGCAGTTTTTGTATGCCTATATGTATCATTTTAACCCAAGGGAAGGAACAGCGGCCTTTGATCTGCCGGACAGAATAAACGAAGATGTAAAGCGGGAACGGCTGGCAAGGGTTATTAGTTTGCAAAAAAAACACACGCAAACTCTTTTAAAAAAACGTTTGGGGGCAAATGAAAAAGTTTTAATTGAGGGAATTTCCCGAAAAAATGCCGATGAATTAGTAACGCGCACTGAACGGGATGAAATGGCGGTTGCCCCTGGCAGGGCTTCCATGATAGGTTCTTTTGCCGCATTAACCCTTTGTNCATTGCAAGGAAATACTTTTAGAGCTAAGGAGTTGCATCTATGTCCTGGCGTTTAATCCGGTTCATATTTATTTTTGTTATTTGCCTGTTATTCATGGTATGTAATTTAGAAAATAAAACCAGCCTTAATCTTGGCTTTTATGAATTTACCGAGTTCCCTGTGTACCTTGTTGTTTTTTCTTCGTTTATTGTTGGGATGATCTGTTCCTTCCCTTTTGTATTAAGATCGCAGTCAAAAAGAAAAATAAGCAAAAAGGAACTAAAAAAAATGGTTGCCCAAGCTGTCAAGGAAGAAGATTCAGCGTTAGGTGCAACACAGGACAGGCATCCGGTTAATTACAAAAAATACAGACAGAAATTTGATAAAAAAAGTGTTAATGCAGAATATGATGATGAAAAACTTTTGGACAGTAAAACGTATGGAATTAATTAAATATTGCCGTATTACATTAATGCCGCTTATCGTTATTTTTTGCCTAAGCGCAGGGCTGTATGCGCAGGGCAGCGGGCAGCCAGGGCAGCTTAATTCAGAAATTCAAAGGCTTGAGCGCATTGCATCATCCGCTGGCATTAGTTCTGCGGAAAAATTTAACGCGCTTACCCGGATTGCCAGCCTAAAGCAGCTTTCCGGCGACATTGCCGGAGCAGCCCTTAATTGGCTGGAAGCTGCCGCATTAAATCCCCGCGATGAAGATGCGGTTATTTCCGCCGCTTCCTGCCTTGCGGCAATAGGCGAGTGGGATAAAGCCTTAATAACGCTTCGCCCGCTTTTGACATCGCAAAACCGCGGGCCTGCGGTGCTTCAGGCCTTTTTTCTGGATGCCTGCCTTAAAGCGCGGATCAGCGGGGATGCGCAGGCCCTCAATGCCCTGGCAGGCGAGCCGTCTTTTGCGCCGCTGCGGCCTTTAATCTACTTTGCACTTTGGCAGATTACGTCAATAAATCCAGCAATAAAAAACGCAGGCAGCGCTGATTCCTGGAAAAACCGGCTTTTGAACGAATTCCCCAACAGCCCTGAAGCTCGCGCCGCCGCCGGCGCATCCTTGAGCCTGATACAAAGCCCTTTGTGGATGTTGAACCCGGAAGCGGGCGCTGCCATTGTTGAAATTCCAATCCAGCCCCCGCAATCTGCAAATGCTCAAACACCTCCACCGCAAGGTACTGTAACGCCTCCGCAGACTACCCCGCCGGAATCTTTGACTCCGCCGGAGTCCTTGACTCCGCCGGGGTCTTTAACAGGGTCTACTTTTGCCGCCCTGCAAACAGGAGTTTTCAGCAGGGAAGCCAACGCCCGTTCCCAGGTTGAGGCTTTACGCAGGGCAGGTTTCAATGCTGTTATCGCCCCAAAACAGGTGAACGGCCAGGAGCATTGGGCTGTACTTGTCCCCGGCGGCCAAGACCCCAATGCAACAATGCAGAGCCTAAAAAGCGCCGGCTTTGATTCTTTTATTGTAAGAATGCAGTAAGCGGGTTTATCCGAACGCCTAATTTAATTAAGGGGGCTTTGCCGCGCTTGCAACTCGGCTGGAGAGACCACGCCGAATCTTTAGTTCGAGCTTGATTCGGATCAAAAGGAAACAACACATGGGAGTAAATTGGTATTAAAACAGATGTTGAGACTGTCGAATTTATAAAAATCGTAAAAAAATCATTAAAATTTGCTCAATATCTGCTAAAAAAACACGGAAAGTTATGTGTTTTTCAATATTTTTCATTATGTTTTTCGTTCAAAAATATAAATTCGACAGTCTCGTTATAATAAATTTCCTCTCGAACAAGGATCCGTCAAAAAAGGGAATGCATTACAGATACCCCGCTGCTTGCACTAAACTTGACTTACAGAATTATTCGAATTTATGTCACACAAAGTTCACAAAGAAACACCGAACCTTAGGTTTGCAGGCACAAGGTTTTAAAAAATAAAAATATGACTGAACAGGGCTTTGAATTTACAAAAAAAACATGGGCTTTTAACAAAAAATTTTATTGACGAATGGAGCGAGTGTCGCGACCGTGCTTGCACGGGCATGACCGAGCGAATGAGGAAACGAAGGGTTTAATACCCCGCAGCTCTGCTGCGGAAAGCCGCCGTAGGCGGCGGGTGCAGGGCTCTGCCCTGCGGTATAATACCCTTTATT
>WRNF01000078.1 GCA_009776715.1 Treponema sp.
CGGCACAGGGCTTCGGAAAATTCCGCCTGATTTGTAACAACAGTATGCGGGATGCCCATGTTTTCCAGGGACCAGGAAACCGATTTTGCATAGACCAGACGGCCTTCATACACAAGCACCTTTTTTTGCTCAGGGTTTTCCACCATAGCAAAAGGAGTATCGGACCCAATTTCCTGCGGTATAATCACTGTAAAAACACTGCCTTTGCCATATTCGCTTGTTATGTTGATACTCCCGCCCATAATATCGCAGAGGCCTTTGGTAATCTGCAGCCCCAATCCGGTTCCTTCAATGGCACGGTTCTTTTTTGTATTCACCTGCGCGTAGTCCGAAAAAAGCTTGGCTTGATCTTCAGGTTTCATGCCCTGCCCGGTGTCGCAAATGGAAATCTTTAGCCATATTATTTTATCTTCATGTTTTTCATTGTGCCTTGTAATTGACAAACTGACATGCCCTTTTTCCGTGAATTTTGCCGCATTGGAGAGGAGGTTAATAATAATCTGCCGCAGCCGTACCTCGTCTCCAATAAGATTATTGGGAATGCTTCCATCAATGTTAGTAAAAAACCGGACAGGTTTTTCCATAAGCCGCATACGGATAATATTGACCGTATCGTTAATTAAGGATGAAAGCATATAATTTCCCGGAAAAATTTCCAGTTTTCCTGCCTCTATTTTGGAAAAATCCAGAATGCTGTTGATAATGGAAATAAGGTTTGCCGCGGCCTGTTTTATATCCTGCACCTCGCCTCTGGCATCTTCCGTAAGATCCCTTCGCAGCAGCAGTTCTGACATTCCTGTAATGGCATTCATGGGAGTGCGTATCTCGTGGCTCATGTTGGCAAGAAAACTGCTCTTGGTACGGCTTGCCGCTTCAGCTTCCTCCTTAAGTTCCATCATCCGCTGGTTCTGAATTTCTATCATCCGGTCCTTGGTTTTTCGGGTTATTTCAATTGTAATCATCACAGAAAACACCAAAGAGTAAGTCGCTAACATATGCATTGGAACGGTAAATTTATAATCATACATGGACAACCTTGTGATAAATAAAAAGGATAAATTTGGGAAAAACATCTGTAAAGAAACAATGATAAGAAAAAACACTGAAAATATTACGCCAAATTTCATCCCCAAAAGCATAATGGCGGTTAAGGGATACATGTAAATGAACAGGAAGTTTGATCCTTCAGCTTCCCCAAGCCATGTAATCATGACGCATAAAGCACCGTAAAAAGACATAAGCAAAATAGCGGGCACAATTTGAGGCATCTTTTTTAAACGGGAGAATAAGACGGTTAAAAAGCAAATAAAGAACATGGCAGAGCAAGCTATCACAGTGCCGTATTTTCCTTCCATGAATCTTATAACTATAAACGCTGTAAGCATCGCTCCGCCGAAAATGCTGATAAAATTCAGCAGGACATAACGTATTAGATAATCAGATGTGTCGAAATTCTTTTGATCTTTGTGTTTACCGGAAGTAAAAATATTCCTTAAAAAAAGTTTTATTTGAGTTTGCCATCTTTTTGCTTTCATTACTAAATGCTGCCTCCTATCCTGCTGGCTGCCATAATTATATAAAAAAAGTTTGAGAAGCGTCAAGGGTAGCTAAAAAATTGCGACGGCCACGAATGAAAAGCCCAAAAAAATTAGAAATTAACTAATGCAGAGGCGCTAAGACTTACATTTTTAATTTGGCTTTAACTAAATCACGGAATTTTTGAATTTGCCCGTCGTCGGGTTCCATTGAAAAAGCGGCTTCACAATCAGCAAGGGCCTGGGGGTAATCCCCTACGTGGAAATATGCCTGGCCGCGTCTGTAAAGGCAAAAAGCCTGATACGGGTTTATTTCCAGGGACAAAGAATAATCGTCAATGGCCTGGGAGTAATGTTTTAAAACAGATTGAACCACACCACGGTAATAAGCAGCCTTATACGATTTTTTGTCCAGGGCAAGCGCAAAAGAAAAATCTGCCGTTGCTTCATGGTATTTGGACTGTGCAAAAAATGCCATCCCTCTGTGTTTATAAATAATTGAAGTTATAGTCTTTTCCGGGTTAAGCTCTAATATTCGGCTGTATACAGTAATTGCTTCTTCAAACCGGTTCTTATTATGAAAACTGAGCGCATTAAGCAGAAGATCATCAATGGATATATTTTCCTTGTCTTTCACCGGTATTTCTAAAAAATTATCCTTTTGAAGTGTATCTGAAAATAAAACAGCATCCGTTGCTTCTTCAATCTTTTGATAAAAAGATTCCCTTCGTTTATCAAGCTGGCTGTTGAGCTTTTTTTGATAATCGCGAATTTCCTGAAAAACAATATCGGCAAGGGTAAGGCTTGCATTAACCGCAGCCAGCTTGCGCTTCATTGGAACATCAAAAGGGCTGAATTCGGCTTTATAATACAGTTCATGTTCAACCTCGGCCCATGCATCCTGTAAAGTTGTGCGTATTTGAATTTCTATTACATCGCAGCCGGTGTCACCCTGCGCTGCAACAATGTCATCGGGAATTTTTATTAACAGATGCGTTGATTCATATCCGAATTCCTTAAAATTAAAATGCCCCTTTTGTTCTGTTTCAATGACGTTAAAATGTTCTTTAATTAAATTTTCTGCTGCCGCAAGGTCTTCAATAAAAGGGCATATTATTCTAATTCCCATTAAATCGGTAATTTTTGGATTCGCATCACCATTTCTTAATAAATGAAGATATTTTCTATAATAGCTTTGAAACTTTTTTATGCGAACCTTCATAGTAGGAGGTGAAGCAAGCGATGCAAGCACCGACTCCAAACGGGCTTCTGTGTCTTTAACCGTAGTGTATCTGGTTTTTACAGCGGCTTCAAATTCAATTCTTAGACTTTCTTTATCTGGAATAAAAATAGAATCTGAGTTTTTTATTGATGAGTTNTTGTCCTGCATAGCAAGCAAAAAAGCTGCTTGAAAATATAGAGCATTTTAGGNTTGAACCCCAAAAGCGCTTTTAACAAATTATTCTCAAGCAGCTTCCTTATTCTTCAGGTAAGCCTGTGNTTATATCCGTTTATACGGACTTTAACAAACTATTCCTCGTTGGTTTCTGTGGGAGTAAAATCAGTTTCGGTGGCTTGTTTCTGGGCATCCAGATAACGAAGCACTTGTTTTTGTCCAAAGCGTTCCATTTCCCATAACTTCCGGGCATCTTCACGATCCTTGATTATGTTCCAGAGACCTTCATCATCAATATCTCTTTCGGTGTCAAGCACTGCTTTATCGTAGATTATTTTGACATCTTTGAAATAAGTAATGAAATCTCCGCCCACTGCTGTTGAATCGCGCCGAACTTCAAATCCTGCAAACTTAATATAAGGAGTTGACTCTGGATACAGCGGGAACAAACGAAGGTCGCGGTTGCGGACTTCCTGAATGTAAGCGGGGTTATTCCAACGAAGTTCTCCCCACCCGTCAAAGTTCAGATAACCCATGAACATGGATTTTTGCTTTCCGGAACCGTCAATAATAACGGCTGAAAGCCCGTGAGGAAAATTCAGGCCGTAAACATTAACTGCCATAGATTTGATGGTAGCTACGTTCTTTACAACACCGTAACCATCTTCAAACCGAGAAGCGGCAGNGCCTTCTTCTTCTTCCCCATTTTCTTCATCTTCTTCCATTGGCTCATAAGCAGGGATTTCAAACGGCGGTTTGATCATAGCCGTTGAATTGAAGTTTTCCACTGGGAAACGGATTCTTACACCCATTACCGTACCCCACTGCTTTGAGTTTGCTTCTTTGGTATAACTATTCACCATACTGGTAACAGTGCGGGAAGATGATCCAAGCGACACTTCCCAGTTGCGAATGGCCAAAGAAGTTTTCATCACATCTTTTTGTTCCTGCGTAAAAGACCCTCCGAAACGGACATTGGAAAAATCCATCATTGTACGTTCGTTTTGATTTGGAGTATCGTCCTCATCATCCGGTCCAACAGCAACGTGAATGTCCTCTGCTAATAATCCGAAGTCGATAAGCACAGCTTCATCAGCAAACAGGGACCCAGCCACCAATGATACGATGGCAACAAGAATGAGCATTCTTTTCATTTAAAGCTCCTTTCAATTATCTCATTGATATAAATTTAGCTTATTTAAAATCTAACGAATTCCGTTAGTTTTGTCAACAGTAAAACAAAAAAAAATTCATTTTACGGGAAAAATTTTTTTCTTCCTAAATGCCTCCTTTCATGTTGTTTTCCCTGAATTCGGCAGTAAAAGCAGCTTTCCCAGCAATAAAAAAACGTATTTCCTTAACAAACGGGAAATTCCTTTTAATGCCGGAATAAAGGGTTTTTAGATTCTTTAGTACATCCCCGCCTTCAGAAGGCGCCAAAACAGCTTCTTCCGACAAGTCCAAATACACCACTGAATCTCTGTACAGCAGAGATTGAAGTTTAGTGCCTTCGGGAAAAAGAGGCAGTAAATTTGGGGTAAAGGGCCCNAAAATTGCNTCTTCGACATACCTTATTACATTATCTTCCTGCGAACCTGCCTGCCTAAGCATCCTTTCTTCGACAGTTTCGGTTCCGTCATCAACAACATAAAACACAAAGGTTCTTCTTTCCAGTTCTGAACGGGAATAATCTATGTAAGCAATAGACGCTAAAGCCAGAAGAAGCGCTAAAAACAGCCATTTCTGAAATTTACGAAAAATGGCTGCCACAGATGAAAAAACCTTGTTCCGGTTCATGGTGTAGAGATAAAACCTCCTGAACGTTCAAAATCGGTGATAAAATCTTCGATTCCTTTATACACCGCTTGGGATAATTTATGCAATAGCGAATCATTCAATAAAACGGAAAGGTCATCGGCATTGGTAAGAAAACCAAGCTCAACCAGCACCGCAGGCATCCTGCTGTTCTTGACTACGAAAAAATTATTGCTTTTTAGCCCGCGGGACGGCATAATTTTTCCCATTGACTCGTTTAAAGAGTCTAAAATAGCGCTGGCAATTCTAATGCTTTCCGATATATACGCCTCTTCAGTTAATCTGTTCAATATTTCATGAACATCCTGAGATGCATTGTAGGAAGAGGAATCAAGCACATTCCGCCGTTCTTCCGGATTTAAATAGTATACCTCATACCCTCGTGCTTTTTTATTATTTGGCATGGCATTTGCGTGCAGGGAAATATAAATTACCGCTTCGTTCTTTCTGATTGGGACAGAATTTGCCATGTCAGTCCGTTCTTCCAAAGTTAAGGTAATATCACTCTCCCTGGTCATTAAAATTCGTTTGTCAGGATACCGTTTTATCAGCAAATCCCTTAAAAACAGGGAAGCTTTTAGGGCAATGTCCTTATCGAGGATTTTTGTTTCTTTTCCGTTGATGGTTACCAAATGGCTTTCTCCGCCCGGATCTTTTCCCCCATGCCCCGGATCGATAACAATGGCAGTTATCCGGTAATAAGAAGAATCCTGTGAAATGCTGTTTCCAAAGGCGGTTTGCACGGTATTTACAAATTGTTCGGGAAATAACAACTCGCCGTTTTCCAGGAAAGGAAGCGGAGTTGCATATAAATCCCAATTATCCAGCAAAAAAAAGCCCTCTTTTCCTGCAGTTAAAGATGCCTGAAAAGCCCCGAAATGCCCTTCCAGTGAAAANGATCCTTCCTGAAACANCGGATCCCATCGGAATCCCTTGTTTGCGTTTTTATCNGGCGGAAACAGCTTGTTTAATGTTTCATCCANGGTAAGATTTTGCATTGAACCGTGGCTTTGTCCATACAACTGCCCTGCAGATATAATTAAAACAATTACTGCGAAGTATAAAATCTTATGTTTAACAGTCACTATATCCTCATATCCAAATAATACACCGCGCCTTGATACCCGCCGCGAATAAAAGCAGCCCAGAATGATTTTCCTAGAATACTGTTTTTATTATCGGCTAAATTATGTGTGTTTATTGATAGTTCCGGTAAAAGAAAACCGGTCAAATCGCGTATTGCGTGAAGGTTTTCTTCTATGCTTCTGCCGGCAAAGTCTTTTTGCCCCGATTCTGTAAATTCCGGAAATGGAAGCAAGGCCGGACTGCTGCAGTTTTTATGCCATACCGTTTCCGGCAGCAAATCCAGCGCTGATTGGATTTCCGGGCTTAATTGAAACGCAGATGGCGGAAAAGAAGAAAATTCTGCGAGAAAAGCAGTTGTTTCTGAATTTGCCGGCTCTAGCCGGATGCGGATTGAACGGGCGGCTTTTTCGGCAGCTTCCGCCGCTTCGGCGCGGCAGGGCGCGGCGCTAATAACATTGCCGCACTTGCTTACATTATTCTGGGGAAAGTTTACTGCGCTTCCGGTTGTAATGCGTAAAAATAAGTCCCGGACATGGGGTTCGCTGCGGGCTTCTTCAATGCCGCGTATTTCCTTGACCTTGCCGGGTATGGAAATAAAAGCCCGTTCCGCGCTGTTCCATGTTTTGCGCGGCACAAGACCCTGCGGTTCCCGCCCCATTGCGGCAAGTATAGCCGCCCGAACAGGCGATGCCCCTGATGAATAGGGATAGGTCCAGCCGGACATATAACCGCCGGACAGGCGGGCGGCAATTTCCCCGATCATGGGGCCTTGCGGGCTAAGTTTTATGTCGCCTTTTGCGGCACCGGTACTTTCCCTGCCCGCCAGGCCAAGGGCGCGGATTCCCGCGCAAAAAGTATCCAAAAGCGCAGTTTGTTGTTCCGCAGCGATGTTTGTAGGCATGGTATGGCCCATTTCGATAAAATAAGGCGGGAAAAAAATGTGCCGGTCGGCAATGCCGCAAACGGTAATTTCGCCGTGATGCACGATGGCGTCAATTGAAAATTCAGGGCCGGGCATGAAGGCTTCTACTATTGCCCTGCCGGAACGGGAAAAATGCAAAGCGTCTTCGGCGGCTTCGCGGAATTCCTGCGGGGAATCAATGCGGCGGCAGCCCCGGCTGCCCATGCTGTCTGCAGGTTTTATTACCAGCGGGAATGGCGGAAAAAGGCCTTTTGTCCAGGCCGGCTCCTGAATAACAGTAAAATCCGGGGAAGGAAGGCCGGCTTTTTTGAAACAAGCCCGCATTCGGGCCTTGTCCGATGCGTTCAGGGCTGCTTCGTAGGGAAGGCCCGGGAGCCCAAGCCGCTCTGCAACCCATGCAACCGTTGCGGAAAAATCAGTTCCAAGGGTCATTATTCCCCCCAGCCCGCCATTTTTCTGCAAAAGGCGCGCATAAGTTTCGATGCCTTCTTTGTCTTTAAGATCAATCTGTTCAAATTGATCGGCAATGCCAACATTAACGGCAGAGGAATCGGCATCTATTACCACGGTAAAAAAACCCAGTTCTTTGGCAATCTCTATCGCCGGCCCCTGCATAATTCCGGCGCCCAGAATTATTATTTTTTCCTTCATCATTTCTCATTATAATGGGGAATGGGGTAATGGGCAATGAGAAATTCAATGTCAACAAGTTCTATGAACGGCGATATATTTTTCATTTACTATTTTTCATTTGCTATTGAAAGATTCATATATCTGTAGTATAATATTATTGTATAATAGACAAAATATTATCAGGAGGCTGTTATGGCACCCTTAAAAAACACAGGATTATTTCTGCTTGCGGCCTTCTGCATGAGCATATTCATTGGCTGTGCAGATGGAAATGACGTATCTGAAGGCAAAAACACCGATGCGGAAAAAGTTGCGGCAGTGAA
>WRNF01000079.1 GCA_009776715.1 Treponema sp.
GCCACGGTAGTACAAGCCGCTTTAGCGGCGACGTACAATAATTTTCCTTGCACTTGCCGACCGAAGGGAGGCTTTTCACGGATTTTACGGATTAAAATTTAAAATAATCCGTGGTAATCCGTGTAAATCCGTGGGCTTTTAACTATAGTTTCAAAAGTTACTAAAGAGTTGGTTCGCTGCGTATTATACAAAAAAAATTTTTTTAGCCTTCGTTGCCTTGGCCGCGGCTGCCTGCCCTGACTGTATTAACAAATACGTTTATCCGCATTTTATAGCCCATCGGAATAACTGCCTCATCAAAATCCATTGCCAGCACCACCATTTCTTTTTTGCCTTCAACATTTTCTGAACGGACAAAATTCCCTTTTACCAGGAAACTTTCCCGCGGATCATCAAAATCCAGCCGCAAAGCTGTTTCCTTGCCGACAAGAAATTTCGCAACCCCCAGCATGACAATTTTTGCATTAGAGAAGGCCAGTTCCGTCAGAATGCACCGGCGCGGGACTCCCTGAATAAAACAAATAGTCTCTCTTGAAATAATTTTAAGTTTGCGCAGGTTTTCAGGCGATATGCTTATTCTTTCAGTTTTACGTTTAGAAGAATTAATATTGGCATCCAGAACACTGCCAACAATTTCAATAAGATCATCAGGCGGGCGCTGTGTGTATTGTATGGAAATCAGTGCGACATCTTCGGAATTTTTATACTGCGCTGTCCCTACAACGCGTCCTGAAACAAAAAAGGCTAGGGGGTTTTCTTTTTCCGGTGTTTTAAAACACAAACGCAGGCTTACCATATTATTTGCCCGCTGTAATTTTTTTAATAAACCGGATTTCTTATTGGCGACAATTTTAGCGCCCTGAAAAGAAGTGGCATAAAAAACGCATGGCCAAAAATCGCCCCCGCATTTTAAGTGGACTTGCTCTGTAATTAACCCTGTTACCTGAATCATTTCTTTGGTAAAGGTAACCTCAATTCCTTTAAAAGTATCATAATAAGATGCAATTTTCTGTGTTGTCAAAATCCCCATATTTTTTACCTTTACTAGTATTGTGCTGCTAGTTAATCATTATATTCAATGTACTCATCAACGACAAGAGTTTTTTCGTCATTTGGTTTTTCTTTAATTTCCAGCAGCCCCAACAAGTATTGCTGATCAAATAATTTTGCAAGGCCTTCGCCTTGGGCGCGCGTCAAATACATGCTTACCTGCTGAGAATCATTGGTTCCTTTTTCATAAGCACCGGCGCTTTCGTCTTTGGCACTGCGCATAGCCATGGCAAAAAACGGAGTTTTGCCTTTAAACCTATAACCAATCTCAATTATGGGGCGGGCTTTATGGGTTTGCGCAATTTTAAATGACTCCCATTCAAGCCTTCCCTTTACTTTACCGTATATTGATCTGGTTTTTCGGTATTTTGTGTCCAAAACCTGGGCTGCAAAATCCTTTATATACTGGTTTACGGCAATAATAAAATGTTTTCTGCTGGCTAAATCCCAAAACAGGCGGTATCTTATAAAATCATGCCTAAATTCTANGGCTGNCTCATTTAACCTCGGGTAAAAAATNACCTCTACTTCAATTTTATTCAGTTTNGACGAGAACAGCCGGTCAAATTCAATTTCAACAGATCCTGCAGAAACCGGATCTGCGTCTGCTACCATGTTGGGGTATTTTTTAGCAAGATCCGCGGATGCGCAAGAAAACGGCAAAAAAACCGCTGCTACTGCCAATAAAACCCTTAAAAACCGCTTCATGTTAATTATTATAAATTATAAACAGTAAATAGTAAATAGCAAATATTAGCATTTTACTATTGACAAGTATTTAATGCAGGATTACAATTAAATTAATACTATTGTGATATATCATTTTTACCGATAATCATTAAAGGAGTTATTTCAATGGGAGCGGTACATGGCATTTGATAAAAAACCTTCAATGTACTCAGATCGCGGGATAATTGGTTCTTCAGAAGAACTTGATGCTTACGGCGTTTGGGTAAAAAGCGAACCGCAGGATATGGCGGCTAATTTTGCTGAAGCAATGGGCTTTAGCGATGGTACAGTGCCTTTTCAGCCTGATTTTAATCAGCCTGATTTTAATATGGATTTAGATGCAGAAACAGACTATGAGGACATAGATATTCCTTCTTTTGAGATTGAAGATCCTGATTTTAGCATGAAATCATTCGGCACATCAGAATTTGATGAAGATTCAACGTATGAACCGGAAGACGGGCATACAATTTTGCAGGACACCCAGGAAGAAGCATCCACTCAGCTCCTCGCCAAAATTGCAGATGAGCTGTCTTCAATAAGGTCCGAACTGAATACCTTAAAAATAGGCCTTGCCGAAATGCAATCCAAAACCGGCATAAGCCCGGCTCCAGAAACACAGCACAGCGGTTTTTTTTCTGAGGATGATGATGAAAAAATCACCCTTACCGGCGATGAAATAGAAAATATTTTTTCTTCAGTTGATATTTCCGATGAAGACAACAATGTGTTTGCCAGCCAACGGGATGCAGACGAGGCGGCGCTGAAACGGCTTTCTGAACAAAATGAACATGCAATGGCTGAAGGCATCGAAAATATTCATGTCAACGATATTCCGAATGATCTTCCTAATGATCTTGCAGATGAAGAAATTAATTTTGGCAATGCAGGCATTGGTTTAGCGGACGAAGCGGCTGTTATGGAAGACGAAGAAACTAACCTGGGAATAACGGAAGAAATTTTTGAAACCGGCAATGAAATAAATTTTGACAATGATTTTGACGCATTCAAAGCCGAAGTATTGGAAAACAACGATCTTTCAATGATTGATACTCTTGATGAAGTTGACGAGATTAGGAACCTGCGGCTAGAGGGCGCAACCCCTCTGTCTCCGGCNCCTGAAGACAGCAGCTACCTTGAGGAAGACCCTTTTAATCTTTCGGAACCGGNCGGAATTGAAGAAATAAGCTTGAACGAAAATGATCTGGAAATAGATTTTAACAATAACGCTCTGGACCTTAATATTAGCGATCTTGCTTTTGAAACTCCCAGTCCAATGGAAGAAAACGAATTTTCCGGTGATGATCCTTTTGATTCGGCAACGCTGGATCTTTCAAATGCCGTTATTGACGAGCCGGATCTTTCCGCTGAAATTGTAGAACCTCAACTGGAAGAACCTTCTTTTCTGGACGAACCTTCTTTGGACGAACCTTCTTTTCTGGAAGAACCTTCTTTGGACGAACCTTCTTTTCTGGACGAATCTTCTTTGGACGAACCTTCTTTTTTGAAAGAACCTTCTTTGGACGAACCTTCTTTTTTGGACGAATCTTCTTTGGACGAACCTTCTTTTTCGAAAGAACCTTCTTTTTTGAAAGAACCTTCTTTGGACGAACCTTCTTTGGAAGAACCTTCTTTGGAAGAACCTTCTTTGGAAGACATAACATTGGACGAGTTTTATGATGACCTGTCCCTTGATATGGACAATTTCGATGCAGGCCCCAGTACAGAGGTAATTCCCAGCATTGAACAGGTAATTCCAGAAGCCTATGAATCCGGTTCTGCTGAAGCCTCTTCTTCTTTTGATGATGATCTGGAATCCTTTACAGAAGATTTTTCGCTCTCTGATGTTGATATTCCTGAAACAACAGAAAATTCCAATGCAGAAACTTTAAAAGAAGAAACTTCTGCTGCCAGTGATGAAACAGGGGGAATAGAGGAAACAGAAACCGAGGGCAATAAAATGTACCTTTCTTCCGATCTAAGCAAAGAACTAAAAAATGTGTTGTCTTACATGGATCATCTGCTGGAATCTTTGCCGGAAGAAAAAATCGAAGAATTTGCACGATCTGAATATTTTGATTCATACAAGAAGTTATTTAAGGAATTGGGATTGGTGTAACAATGGGGCTTTTAGGCAAAGCCGCAGATATTGACAGCGTTAAACAAACTTCCGCGTTTTTGCATTTTCAAACCGATACTGCGGAAAATGTAAGTTCTGTTATATCTGACTTTTTTTCAAAACATTCTTTTTTTCACTGCATAGTCCTGAAGTTCAGGATAGACAGCAATTACAATCTCTCTGATATAATAGATATGACTGCCTGCCATGGCGCGGTTTGCAATAATTTACCGGGCAGCAATTGTTTAGTATTGCTGCCCGGCTCATTGGATATGGAACTCTTTGCCCACAGGATTTCCAGAAGCACCGATTCCACTGTAATCTATCAGTTTAGCGCTCATTCATTTTCCCTTGCATTTGAAACAATAAAGCCATATCTGGAGTAAACGGTTTTTTATGGACGGTTCGGATACGGTTTTCGAATCAGGCATGATCAAGGCTGCCAAGAGGCTGCATTCAAGATACCCTCAAGCCGAAGCAGACAGGTACATTCAATCATTAAAAATAAACGATGATACAGATTATTGCATTCTTATTGAACCAGGATTGGGGTATCTGGCAGATTCGCTGCGGCGTTTTCATCCCAACTGCATTGCATTGGCCCTTCATGCCGATGCTGTGTTTCGTTATGCGAATAATGAATGTACGCCCTCTTGGTATCCTGGCTGCATAATGAATGTGCAGGAATTTCTGGATAAAGAAATCCCTGAAACAGCATCGGTACAAGTGATTGAATGGAAGGCAAGCCTGAATACATACGGGGAGTCCTACCTTGCCCTTGTCCGCGAAACGGCGGAATTCCTGAAACGAAAGGAAGCCAGCCGCAGGACAATTTGCGCTTTTGGCCGCAGATGGGTGCGGAATTTTTTTAAAAATTTAACGTTGTTACACCGCACCTTAATGTACCGGACAATGGAATGTCCCATTGTCATTACCGGATCGGGGCCTTCTTTGGAAACCGCCATTCCCTGCATACTTTCTGCGCGGGAAAATATTTTTCTCCTAGCGGCCTCCTCTTCGCTGCCTGCCCTTGCAGCTTGCGGTATTCAGCCGGATATGGCAATCAGCACCGACGGGGGCGCATGGGCGCGCCTTCATTTGTTTGAATGTGAACGCATTTGCAAAGGGCAAAAAGCCCTGATGCTGGCAATCGCCCTTACTGCGGCTTTGCCGTCTCAATGCGCATCGTTTCCTGTTTTGCCTATAAACGACGGCAGTCTCTGGCAAAGCATCGCTTTGAGCACAATCAAGATGCCGTCTGTGCATGTTCCGGGGCGGGGAACGGTTAGCGCATCTGCCATTGAACTTGCTTTGGCTTTAAGCAGCGGCAGCATTTACCTTGCCGGTATGGACCTTTCGGTAAAGGACATTCAAAGCCATGCCCGGCCCTACGGTTTTGACTGGCTTTTTTTTGGCTGCTCGTATAGGCTTAACCCTATGTATTCGCAGATATTTAAACGATCCAATGACATTAGATCCGGCGGAAGCCATGCAATTTATGCAGAATGGTTCAAGAACAATATTCCGTTATGGCCAAAAAGAATTTTTTTGCTTGGTTCCAATCATTCAATGCTTGAATGTCTTTTGCCCAAAAAAAAACCGGAAAAAAAAGGCAGTTGTAATGATTGTTTTACGCAAGTTCCGGCACAGGACGATCTGCCTAAAAGAAGAATATATGCAGTCAATGCTATTTTAACAGCGCTTGAGGACCCGCGTTATTCCGCATCGCTTACAGCAGAGCTTGGCTTGCTTTTGTTTCCTTCCGGCAAGAAAATAAAAAAAACGGAAATTGCTGCAGAGCTTCGTTCCATTAACGGCATGATTATGGAGTGAATTTCTGGAAGATAATTTTTTTAATGCAAACCTAAAGCCGCTTTTGAAAAAAGATCCTGAACTGTACCGCCGGTTAAAAGCCGCACAGGAAACGCACATTTTTTCATTGCTTAATTCCCGTTCGGGGAGAAAAATACCGGCAATCACTTCAGCAGATGGCTGTTGCCGTCCGCTGCATTCAACCGTTGATCCGGAAAAAGAAGCCGACCGAATAGCTGCCAGTACAGAGAATGCAAATTTTTTGGTGTTTCTTGGCTTAGGAGCCGGATTTGCGCCGTTGTCGGCTTTACGTTCAGGCAAGGCATTGAGAGTGCTGGTTATTGATTACGGCATTGGCGGCATTGCGGAATTGTTCCGCCTGCTGCAATACGGGGATCTGTTAGAAGACAGCCGTTTTACTCTGCTGATTGATCCTACACCGGAGCAGGTTGAAAAAACAGTTTTGGAGTTATATCTTCCCGCTGTTTTTAACGGTTTTAATGTATTCCCGTTGCGTGCAAGAACCGAAATAGATGCGCCAAAATTTGCAGCGGCTTCGGCGGCAATACAAAAGGCAATAAATGCCGTATCTGCGGATTATTCAGTTCAAGCGCATTTCGGGATACGTTGGTTTTCCAATATTATTCGCAACATTTTTTCTGTTCAGCCATCGCTCAACAATGTACTGTTATCAAAACTTTTGCCCGGGAGCGAAGCGGCTATTTGCGCCGCAGGCCCATCACTGGATTTACAGTTGCCGCAGCTTGTAAAAAAAAAGAATCTTTTGCAGCAAAAATTATATATACTTTCAACCGACACAGCATTACCTGCATTGCTTTACAATGGATTGCAGCCTGACGCGGTGGTGTCTGTAGACTGCCAGCATATAAGTTATCTTCATTTTTTAGCATCACGTTTTAACAGGAAAGNCTGTTTTAATTTTCCGCTTTTTATGGACATTGCAAGCCCGCCTTTAATTGCGCATTTTTTTAAACACCGNGTTTATTTCTGCGGCGGGCATCCACTGGCGGCCTACATTAGCCAAAATTGGCAGCCTTTGCCTATAATTGATGTCTCTGGCGGCAACGTAAGCCATGCCTGCCTGTCTATAATGCAGCACCTGGGTGCAGAGAGAATTTCTGTGTACGGCGCAGATTTTTCATACCCACAGGGAAAGATATATGCCAAAGGCACTTATATCTTTAAATTTTTTGAGCAAAAACAAAACCGTTTTAACCCTTTCGAGGCTGGAATTTCTTCAGTTTTATACCGCAGCCCATTTCTTGCTGTAGAACCCGGGGAACATAATTATTATGAAACAACTGCGATGCGGCGTTACCGGAAAAGTTTTGAAGCTAAAACCGCAATGATTAATGCAGAGTTTGCCATTGTTCAGGGAATTGGCGTGCCATTGGAAAACTGTGAAAAAAATTCAGGGTGTTTATCAGGCTGTGATTTGCAAGGAATTGAATATGCTAATAACGGAACCGTTTCTGCAAAGCAATTCCTGGAACAATATGCAAAGGATATCCTGAATCTTCCGCTCTCAACAGGAGGGTTTATGCAAAATCTTAGCATAACGGAGCGGCAGGTCTTTATTACCTTGCTGCCCTTGGCTGCGGCAATTAAACAGCGCAATCCTGCATTAAATCAGTATGAATTGTTCGAAGCACTTAAACGCCACTGCATCAACGCAATCAACTGGGTGTTTAACAGCATTTAAGCAAAAATAAAAAACTTCTTTCCAATTCCTCTTGTCTATAACTTCATTTGGCCTCTCGCTAAGGCATATAAACAATAGCACACGGATTTTCACGGATTAAACGGATTCACACGGATTTTTAATTTTATTTTTGAGTCCCCTCCGAAAAGTCTCTTTTTACTTAAAATGCTTAATGAGCAATTTTGTAAATCCTTATATAGCAAGGACTTACGGATACTGCTTTCAG
>WRNF01000080.1 GCA_009776715.1 Treponema sp.
TTAATTGCTATAATTACATATTCATTAAGGAGAATAATTAATGGCGCTTATTGATCTTGTTGAATGGAATGATGCAAAAAACGATGTTTTTGCATGGAAATTTGGGCATAATGAAAAAAATAACCTAAGCACATTTACCCAATTAATTGTCCGCGAATCCCAGGAAGCGGTGCTTTTTTCNAAAGGGCAAATTCTTGGCAAATTTGGGCCNGGCAAACATACCCTTAGCACAGAAAACCTGCCGCTTTTAAGGAATCTTTTTGGCATTCCTTTTGGCGGAAAAAATCCGTTTATGGCGGAAGTTTGGTTTGTAAATAAAACCGCTCCGCTTACCATAGACTGGAAAACCGATACCATGCGNTTNCGTGATCCTGAATACGGTGAAATGGTGCCGCTTATGTCCGCGGGCAGATACGGNTTAAAAGTAGAAGACGCTGAGCGTTTTCTGGTGCAACTGGTGGGAACATTAACGGAATTTACGGCACGGGATTTAACCAACCATTTTATGGGGCCGCTTGTTTCCAAAACCAAAAGCAGCGTTATTGCGTTTATGCAGGCGAATCAGGTGGGAATAACCGCTATTTCGGCCCGTCTGGATGATCTGTCCAATTTTATTAAAGAACCCTTAAAAGAATTCTGGGAACAGTACGGAATGCTGCTTACCGGTTTTTACATTACATCGGTTGATCTTGACACTTCATCGGAGGACGGGAAAAAAATTGCCGCCGCCCTTAGCGACCGTTCGGCGCAGAATATTGCCGGTTACACATGGCAGCAAAAGCAAGGCTTTGGGGTTGCAAATAACGCTCTTTCCGGAGGCGGCGACATGGGAATGTTGGGCGCTGTCGCAATGACGGGAATGTTAGGCGGCGGAGGAGGCATGGGCCAGGCGCTGATGCAGCCCGCTCCCCAGTTTCAGCAGGGTGCGTATCCCGCAGGCGGCGTTCCGCCCGTAGGCCAGGGGCGCAAGGAAGTGTTCTGTTCAAACTGCGCAAAAAAATACCCCACTACTTCAAAATTTTGCCCCTTCTGCGGAGATAAGTACAACCCTTGCCCCCGCTGCGGAACCGACAACGCTGAAACAGCAAAACGCTGCGTTTCCTGCGGAACGGAAATATTAGCGGCACAAGCATCAGCTTTTGGGGATGCCTGCCCCAGATGCGGGCAATCGTCTCCGCCCGGCACTAAATTCTGCCCAGGCTGCGGCAACAAACTTATGTAAGGCGGATAAAATGACAAGAACGCAATCGTTATTATTCAGAACAATATTATTTCTAGCCGGCGCCGGAATTATTGTTATGGCATTTTTTTTAAGCAGAAATGAAAAAGAACTTACGGGCACAGACGCATTTATATGGACGTCAATAGGAATAATGTACCTTGTTCTTTCGCTCCCCAGTTTTTTTTCTATCATTAGAATTTCAAATTTTTCCAGCAAGATTCCATATCTGGCGCTTTTGTGGCTGGGAATTATATTATATTTAATTTTATCAATAATTTTAATTGTAATACTGGCTGTTTTTCCAAATATTATTACGCTTAACACAGCAATTATTATTCAATCGATACTTTTATTCCTGTTTGCTGTAATTATTTTCCTTGCCAGTTATGCATCGGGGCATGTAAGGGCAGTTGCAAAAGAAGAAGCCGCTAAATTGCACAGCCTAAGCCAGATAAAACAAAAAGCGCAATCATTATTGCTTACGGTAAACAAACTTCCTTCGGAATATGCAAATGCGCAAAAAATAATTCAAACTACAATAGAAGACGTTAAGTATATTTATCCGGTTAATAACTGGGCAGGCGAGGACCTTGAAATAAAGATACTGCAGTCAATAAATGTAATTTCAGAACTTTGCAGTAATTTTCAATCTGGAGCCCAGGCTCTTCCGGACAGGATGAACACTGAAGCGGAGGGGTTTAATATGTTAGTTAAGGAACGTAAATTACTCAGAAATTAATTTTTATGAGTTGAGGATTAACCCTCAGTATAAATTGATATTTTAAGGAGATATGAATGCAAGGAAAAATATTTTCCGATTCGATGAATCTGTATCAGGATCAAGCCAAAATTCTTTTTAACTATTACCGCAAAGCAGCGGAAAAAATTGTTAAAGAAGAAACAGAGCTTGAAAAATCAATTGCCAATGCCAAAGCAGAAATTGAACTTGCGGTAAAACGCAAGAAAAAGGGGCTTATCATTGCAATTGTTATTCCTATTATAGGAACTATTTGGGGATTGGTAACAATGCAAAAAGCAAAAAAAGCTATTATAGAAAATGAAAGCAAAATTGCAGGATTTACCGAGGCGCATAATGACATTAGGCGTAATTACAGCATGAAGAAGATGGGCGTTGTNTATGTGCCTGTCGCCACAAAAATTCCGTTTGAAGGCAAAAGCTTCATTGTTGACCATACCGGACAGGCAGGGGACAGTGATTTTAAAATGTCCGTTGTCCATAAACCGGAAGAATTGCTGGAAAGCCTTAACAGCCTGGAAGATACCATTACCCAGGTGCCATTGGTAGAACAGGCATCTGCCCCGGAGGAAATTGACACATCNGATTATTCCACATCCATTCAGCAAATAAAATTATACGACTACATGGGGAANATAGACCGGCAGGTACGAAATATCCGTTATCTGCTGAATGACAACGATACAGTTGAACTTTCATTGCCGGTAATTCTGCCGGAAAGNAACATGGCAAATTTTATTAAAGAATTTGGAGTTACNGACACGGAAGGCAAGCCTGTTGTTCCGGTTTTTAATACCAGCAGCTTTGAAGATAAACTTGCATCATTTTACAAACTAAATGACATGAGAAAATCATTTGAAAAAAGCACCAATCAAAATCAGGTGCTTTATTTCAGAAAGTTAATAGGGCGGCTGGCTGAATCTGTTCAAATCCTTAGCAAAATAAAACTAAGCAGTTCCAGCAAGATTGTTGATTATGCAAATATGATATTAAGCACAGTTTTAAAAGCATCATTTAATCAATATTCGCCGTCGCTAGAAGCGGAAGAAATTGAAAGAATACGTTCTGCAAGTTTTGATTACCAGGATTCTGTGGACGATTATACCCCTTTCTCTTTAAAATCCAGTTCCCGTGTTAAATACGATTTATTTTCTACATCATGGATAGCCGAAGATCAATCCAGAACCTCAATGCCTTTTGGAATGCACCAAATTCAGGAAGAGGTGCTTGCGCCTGTTATTCAAAACTTAATGGCAGAAAACAGGGTGGAAAGGCTAAAAATTTATAATGGCATTAAAGACCAAAAAATAGATTACCTTAACCAATGGCACCGCGATACCGAAGATTTTTACGGAAGGAACCGTGCTGAAGCCGCAGATCTTATTAACCGAATGAGGGAATCATACGCCGATTATGTCCGCTGCATTAATACATACAAGGCCCTTCAGGAAACGCAAATTGCAATGCAAAAAAACCGCTCGCTCGATGCAGCGGAAGTTCAGGCGCAGAGCAAAGAAGCGGAAATGATTCTTGGGTTTGAAGCTCAGGCCCTGCAATTCCACAAAAAGCAAGAGGAATTTGCAGAATTTATGGATAGGCTAAAAGACAATATTGATGAAAAAGCGGCTAAGTTCAGTTATATTCCTTACTATGAAGCTACATTAAGAGACAATGAATACCGTGACATTGCGCAGGCGGCCGATAATATGCAGGAGTTAGAACCGCGCAGAAAAAAATTGCTGGCAGTAAGCCCGTATATTGCAAAATATGCAAAATTACCGCCGCCTCCGAATGTGGAACAAAAAATGTATGATGATTTTGCCATTGATTTATTAAAAGAAGCGGCAGGAGAAGAATAATTATGTCAAATTTGGTTTTTAATGTAGACACAACGCCGATGGCTTTGACGATTGACACCGCAAAAGGCCATATGAACGGCGTTACAGGCGCAGTTGTTGCCATGCAATCGGCAGTAATTGCCGCAGAAAAGGATTGTTCAAACACAATTTGTGAAAATGTTGACAATGGTTTTTATATGCTTATTAAATCCCAGATAAGCCAAAAAGCAGTGGCAGCATTAACNGAAATGGAAAGCAAGCAAATAACGTTGTTGCAGCTTAGAAAAGCGCTTGATAAGGTTGAACAGCAAATGGAAGCAGATTTNTTTATGATCAGCAAACGTTATNCGAAGTTGTTCAATTCGTTGAATAAAGCNCTTGAAATACGCGTTAGNGAGATTGACCGCCCTGCCATGCAGCTCGCTGAAATCAGGAAAAGCATTGTATTTGACAAACTGAAAGATGACAGCTCCATGCTGTTTAGCGTTACCAACGAAGCATTGCCGGTAACTCAAACAGCCCTTGCAGGAAAATTAAAGCAAAAAACCCGCGATGCCATGCTTACTCTTTCTGTTTCCATAGATGAAAATGCCTCTTACAACGATAAAGTAGAAAGCATTCTTTTGCAAAGAGAAAATGAAACAGCAGGCGATTCTGATTATTTTTATTTACCGGTTGTTATTGCCGCATCCGACAGCCTTATTAATGCAAACGACACTATTGATGCTGTTTACACCGCGCAGTCCGAAATATTGCAAAACTCAAACGCTATTGTTTCAGAAATAAGCCGTATGCAGAAAGAACTGCAATGGACAAACATTAACAGTGAAGATAAAAACAGCATACGCCGTGAATTTGCCGCTCTTTGTGAAAAGAATTCACTGGAAAAAAATCTTTCAGAAAAAATGCTTAAACTTTTTGATGAATCTACATGGGAGGCACTGCAAAAATGAGNTATAGCGAAAGTCACCATGCAAGCATCCCCTATTCAGGTTCAGTTTCTTACAGTTATCCTCCCAGTGAACATGGNGGCAGTGGCACCGCTCACTATAGCGGCAATGTTTCTGTCAATATTACCATTAATGTAAACACCNTGCCTTTTGACGGAAGCGTGGGGCAATTGAACAATTCCATTGATTTGCTGACCGGTTCNGTTGTAGCCATGCATTCTGCGCAGGTTGCGGCAATTCAAACGACCGCCACAGAAGTTTCATCTGCCATTATTAACGGTTTTTTCGGGACTATTAACAGCGAATTATCTCAGCAAATTCAGGCTTTGAACAGCGCAATTAATGCCGGGCTTGGGTTAATAATGGAACAAAATAAAGCAGTAACGGATAAAAACACTGCTATGGAAAATGATTACAACCGCATTAGTTCCAGGTATATCCGGTTGTTTTCCGATCTTGACGAGGAATGCCATAAACGAATTTATGCCNTGGATAAAAATTCTTTTAATCTTTCTGAAAAAGTGAACAGAGAACTGTTAAACGAATCGGCAAACAGCGCATCGGTAAATAATCTTCTGCTTGTTGATGAAATTGCATCTTCAAATATGTTCTTTTTGGTTTCATCATTAAACAGAAAAACATCTTTTGTTTTAAGAACTCTTTTTGACTATATATCCCAGGAATCTAAAATTAATTCGCTTGTAGATTCTTTTTTATTTAATGAAGAAATTGATAAAAACATTTCTGTTAATATTCCTGTTATTTGGTCAGAAAGCGATATGCTGGAAGGAAGCCAGGTAAACCATGATATTGCCATCCAGAACTTTCTTGATCAAGAAAAAAAACAAATTATAACAAATGGCATTGAACAGTACTGTTCCGGAATAAACTCTTCTTTATGGAAACCAGTTGCAGAATTGGAAAAAAACTCCATAAATGCAGAATTTAACAGTCTTGCGGAATCCTGCTTTACTGATTCCACAAATGAAATTGAAAAGAGAATTTTTAATACAATGCTGTCTTTATGGCAGAATTCCAAATTGACAACTTTATAAAAGGATAATGCAATGAATGAATTAAATGAAATTAGAATCGGAGAATCGATTATCGGGTTAAAGGACAATATTGTAAAAACTGCAATTTTGCCAAAAACATCAGCCGAGTTGGATAGAGACCTTAATATCCAGGAAAATATTATCGCCGAAGGGCCAATATATGCAAGAAAAATTATAATTGATTCCGGCCCTGCGGAATTTCAAAGCGCAGTTTATGCGCATAATGAGCTGCATATAAAAAACGATTCTGCAGATACCGTTATTTTCAGAAAAGCTGTTGCGTCAAGCGGCAGCATTGTGGCGTTACTTGTAAACGGGCGATGCATTTTTGGATCTGACATTAATGCAGTTGTGGTTAGATTGAAAAATTGTTTTGTGGCCGGAAGTATTTTTGCAAATGAAATTCAGCTTGAAAATTCAGTTGTTTTAGGAGGCTGTTTTGCGTCAAAAAAACTTGTTGTGCAAAATGTAATAACAGGAACTTTTAACGCTCCGGAGGTATCGGCAGGAAGTACCAATTTTCTGCTTTATCCCACGGCCTTTTCTGTGGAACCCATGAGCTGCCTGCCAGGCACTGAATTTTACAATATTACTCTTGCTGATTTAGGTTCGCTGTATAAAAACGAAATTGAAAAACCAAACAGCGGAAAAATATGCCTTGATATAGAAGCAGACTCCCAGCGTACCGTGCTGGTGGATGATGATCAGGATGCAAAAATCCTTATTCACAGTTATTCGGTTGCATCCAGGGTTTTGGTAAGCGATCTTATTAACATGGAAAATTTTGAGAATCATTTTTTAATTATTTCAGCAAGTCTTGGATCTCAAATTCTTAAAGCATATTCTTTGAACAGGGAAGACGGAAGCAAGAGCGATGATTTAACTGTAGAAAACATCAGCAGTTTTTTCTTTAAAATACTTAACGGCACCGTGCAAATAAGGGATTTGAATGAGTCAATATCTTTTGATGAATTAAGGCAGCGTTATTTGTAGATCGCTTTGATTGACGAATGGAGCGAGATCACGACCGTGCTTGCACGGGCATGATCGAGCGAATGTAAACCCCACTGTGAATAAATTATGGGAACCTCTAAAAACTGAAGTTTTTAGAAGTTCCCTTATTTACTTCCTGGCCCTCTGTCTATTGCCTTTTATTTTTTGCCTTTTCTTTTTCTTTTGTAATTTTTTGTTCCAGTTTATCCATCATTTTATCTATGGCTACCAGAAGGTCAAAATCTTTTTCAGTAATATGTATTGAAACACCCCAGCGAAAATTAACCGTAACGTCTGCTTCAAAATCCTTTTCTTTTTTAATAGTGATAATAAGATCAACAATCATGTTCTCGGCATTATGTATGCGATCAATTTTTTTATTAAGGTACTTTTTTGCATCATCATTTAGATTGTAATGCAATGATTTTATTTCTGTATTCATTTTATCCTCCGAAAAAAATTATTCCCGCTTGCGGGAATATGAAGAACCTAAATCCAGTTCTTTGCGGTATTTAGCGACAGTCCTGCGGGCAATTGAAATTCCTCTCTGTTCAAGCAACCCCACAATGTCCTGATCAGAAAGACTTTGATTGTCTTCTTTAACCAATTCTGTAATTATTGCCTTTACTCCTCCTTTTGAAAAATTTGATCCGCCCGAACCAGTCCCGCTGATCGAATTGGTAAAAAAATACCGCATTTCAAAAATGCCCCATTCGGTCTGCATATATTTTCCGTTTGCCGCCCTGGAAACCGTTGTCTCGTGTATTCCAAGTTCTTCCGCTATATCGCTTAACGTAAGCGG
>WRNF01000081.1 GCA_009776715.1 Treponema sp.
TCGCGTTTTTTTCTCTAAAAGCAGCATCCGTAAGTCCTTGCTATATAAGGATTTACAAAATTGCTCATTAAGCATTTTAAGTAAAAAGACACTTTTCGGAGGGGACTCAAGAATTAAAATTTAAAATTAATCCGTGATAATCCGTGTAAATCCGTGGCCTTTTAACTATAGCTTCAAAAGTTACCTTGTAGATGATTCGCAGCAGACGCTGTACAGGGGTTTGTCATGTAAGGATTTATCTGATTTTTACACTATTTCAGGTATTAGGCAATATGCCCTGTTGACAAAAAAAGATTAATGCAAAANTATATAAGAAGCTGTTCTGTAATTGAAGTTTTTTAGACAACTTCCTATTCTGTATTTTGGAGGCAAACAATGGCAAACAAAGAATTAATCGAAAAAACCCTGNAAAAAGGCGAGGGCATTTTTCGNTTAAACCCGAATTTTATTCCCAGGCCTTTTGGCGTNGAAGGCAGGCGGCTCAGGCTGCATCCGGATGATTACTTTGCTTACGGTCTTGAGCGGGGTTCCATTAAGGAACGGTGGATGGCATCTACAAACATTGCGCAAAACGGGCCGCTAGCAGGGCCGGAAGAAGGCTTAAGTTTTGTTGCCATAGATTACGGTTCGGATAAAAAATTCAGCCTTAAAGAGGCAATTGCAATACTTGGATCTGCCGTTATAGGGAAAGAACTGATGGAAAAATACGGCGGCTTTCCGGTGTTCTCGAAATTCTATGACCTTAAAACACCATTGTTCCACCACCTGCATCTTGACATGGATGCCGCGGCAAGAGTCGGTAAACTGGGAAAGCCTGAATGTTACTACTTTCCCCCGCAGTTTGCCAGCCACACCGGCGAAATGAATGCAACGTATTTCGGTTATGATCCCGACACCGATCCGGAAGAGGTTAAACAGCGGCTGCGCGATTACAATAAAGGCGATAACCGCATAACGGAATTATCCCGTGCATGGCGCATAGAACTGGGAACAGGCTGGTATTCGCCTGCGGGAGTAATACATGCTCCGGGCTCGGTAATGACCTACGAGCTAAACTGGAACGGCGATGTTAATTCAGTGCATGAAAATACGGTGTCAGGCGTAACGTATCCACGCGAATTTCTGAACGGCGAATGTCCTCCTGAAAAAAAAGACGACATTGATTATATTTTTAGCCTTTTAGACTGGGAAAAAAACACTGACCCCCATTACAAAAAACGCTTTAGCCGCCCTCCCATTACCATTGTCAAAAACGATGATTACGGGGAAAAATGGATTTCTTATGCCAACGAAGGTTATTTCAGCGCCAAAGAACTTTCCATTAATCCAGGGAAAACCATTACCGTTAAGGAACCGGCAGCCCACAGCGTGATCTTTATTCAGGGCCACGGAAAATTCGGAGCCTTACACTGTGAAACGCCGGGTATGCTGCGTTTTGGCCAGCAAAGCGCCGATGAATTTTTTGTGTCGGAAGAGGCGGCAAAAAAAGGCATAACGATAACTAATGCAAGCCCTGTGGAACCGCTGGTACTGATAAAAGGTTTCGGCCCGAACCATCCAGATGCTCCCTCCGAAAAAAAATAACAATGGTAGCTTGTCTATAACTTCATTTGGCCTCTCGCTAAGGCATATAAACAATAGCCACGGATTTTCACGGATTTTCACGGATTAAAAGGATTTACACAGATTTTTATTTTATTTTTAAATTCTGTGTAAACCCGATGATTATTCTTGGTTTCAGTCTTAGTGTCCTGTAATATACACATTATATAATTAATGTTTAGTTAATTCCTTAGATAATAANGAATTAACGATCTTTTAATAAAGTGATCTGAATATTACAGGACACTAGAAATCTATATTCCTCTTTGTAAATCTGTGGAAATCCGTGTAAATCCGTGGCTTTTTAACTATAGCTTCAAAAGTTACCTTGTAGATGGTTTGCTGCGGAGCTGCGGACGCACGCTCAGNATAAATCCTGAGCGCCTTTGTCTGTCTTATTAGCTATTACTGTGCGTCACGCCGTGTTAATTTTTCTCATCCACAGCCATACGGCTGCATCTCTNGGCGGNGGGCTTAACTACTCATTCCTCATTTTCATATTCATCGCTGCCTTGAAATTCTTCATTGGGAAGAATTTCCAGAAGCTCTATGGTAAAAACAAGCGTTGAAAAAGAAGGAATAATTTGACCTAAACCGCGTTCGCCGTAGGCAAGGCTAGATGGAACAAAAATTTGATATTTGCTGCCTTCATTCATCAGCATAAGGCCTTCCGCCCAACCGGGTATTACCATTTCCAGCGGTATCTCTTCGGGTTCATCCCGCTCATAAGAACTGTCAAAGATTGTGCCGTCAATAAGAGACCCTTCGTAATGTACTTTTACCGTATCATCAATGCCAGGTTTTGCTCCGCTTTTTTCCTCTATTATCCGGTATTGCAAACCGCTTTCGGTAATAAAAATGTCAGGAAGGGAGGCGTTTTTTAACAGAAATTCCTTTTCTATATTCCGCTGCTGTTCAGTTTTTATTTCCAATGCCTTTTCAATGGCAGTCTGTACAATTTCTCTGGCTTCATCCGGATCAATCAGGTAAGATTCATTCTCTAATGCATCTATAAACCCTTCTTTAAAATATTCATAATCCAGTTCAAGCCCTACTTGCTTTAAATCTATGCCTATTAATATACCTGCAGCATAACTTATTTGCGCTTTTTCTTCATCTAACTTAATTTCTTCATGGATTGCCCGGCCATAAATATTAATAGCCATTAGTAACAATCCCATTGACAAAATTATTTTTTTCATATTATTCCCTGTTAATTGATGCAATTTATTACTCCGCCGGCTGTGCAAATATACATGATAATGGTTTACAGCCGCGGAGTCTTATGTATGAAATTATTCAATAATTTCAGTTTCTGGCTGCTCAATTTCAGGCTTAATAATTTCAAGGAGTTCTATTTCAAAAATTAACGGCGAATACGGAGGAATTTTTTCAGAACCCCATTGGCTGCCGTAAGCTAATTCTGACGGTATGTAAAAACGGTATTTACTGCCGACATTCATCAATTGCAGCCCTTCGGTCCAGCCTTTTATTACGCCATTTAAATTAAAGGTGCTCGGCTCCCCGCGTTCAATCGAACTGTCAAAAACATCCCCGTTAGTCAGCTTGCCCTCGTAATGGACAGAAACATTGTCATCCGCAGTTGGTTTATCACCGTCTCCTTCTTCAATAATTTCATACCGCAGTCCGCTTTCGGTGATTATAATTCCGGGCAGTTTGCTGTTTTCTTCAAGAAATGCTTCTTCCTCTTGCATGGATGTTTGAGTCATTTTTTCGTTATGTGCTTCAAACGCCGCATTAAGAATTTCATTAATGGTTCCATAATCTTTTTCGATGCGGGTTTCTCTGTCTAAAATCACATCCAAGTACCCTTGCACTACTTCTGTCATATTAGGGAAAACTCTATTTCCTTTCAGGAAATTGCTTAAATCCATGCCAAATGCCATGCCTAATGTATAACTTGCATCATCATCGAAAGACTGTTCGGAAGCTGCATTTTTTACATTATATTCATCAATTTGTTTTGTCCAATCATTTTTATTTGAACAACCGTTAAAGCCAACAAAGACCAGAGCAACAAGTGCTATTAAAAATGTACGTTTCATTTTTAAACTATATCATTTTATGCAAGGTTTGAATAGCCCTTAAAAACAAATTGATCAACAAATTACGCGAATTATCTTTGAATTACACAAAGGAAGGCAAAATTCGAAAAAAACCCTTTGACAGAACGGCAATTAACCGATATAATAATGGGCATATCTAAAAATTCCGGTTAGGTTTTTTAGAGGGAAGCGTAAGGAGTACTTGTGGCAAAAGAAGAAGCAATAGAAGTAGAAGGAGTTGTTCGGGAAGCCCTTCCAAATACCATGTTCCGAGTGGAATTGGACAACCAAAACGGGCATTTAATTTTAGCGCATTTGTCAGGAAAAATGCGCAAGCATTATATTCGCATTGTTCCCGGGGACAGGGTGAAAGTAGCGCTTTCTCCCTACGATTTAACCCGCGGCAGAATAATATACCGTGAACGGTAGGGCTGCATACTTTCGCTTTTGACCCGCTGCGTACCATCTGTTTGGCAATTTTTTCCGAATACATTCGCAAAATACAAAATATCAGGCACCATTATTATGCAATGTATATATTACAGGATGAGTCTTCTATTTTTATGTCTGCGAACCTAAGGTTCGATGTGACTTTATGTGAGGAATATAAAAATATTTCCCCTACAGGCCCTGGTGACTTTGTGTGATATAAATTCAAGAAATTCTGCGGGGCAAGTTTAGCCCTACCTTTGGCAATCCTGCCATTACCCCATAACCGCATCAATTTTTTTCTGTATCTCTATTGTTTCTGAAATAACATAAATTATATTCATGTAATGCTGTATATCTTCATAGCTTAAAATTTTGTCTTTTCTGTCTTTTAACCATTTTTTTGCAGGCTGATAACTGCCCATAAAATATTCCCAGACATCAATATTTACAGGTTCAAAATACTGATTCTCGTTTATCCACACTTTGTTATTGCTGTATTTAATAGGCCCGATTTTATTATTCCCGTCAACCGGGTAGTTAATACCTTGATAATTTATGCCATTTTGTTTGTTTTCAACATTTTCCATAAGATGCAGGCTGCTTAAACGTTTTCCGTGTTTTACCAGTTCTTTAAATTCTTTGCCGTCTTTTGGGTATGTAATTCTTGGAAAGTCAATTAACAATTCTTCCCGATATTTTTCTCGGTATTTTGGACTATACAGAACAGCATAAATGTAATGAACTATGTCTACAGGCTCAAAAGATTTACGGCTTTTCTTTTCCAGGACAAATTTCAAACCTGTTTTTTCTTCAATCTTTTTTATTATTTCCATACTTAGGTTAGTATGACATCCATCACCATTGTCAAAAGAATAAATATATAATGGTAAAATATACCCTTTTTCTTTAGACCTGCTAGAGACATAGCAGGCATCAGTGATGTTTTTTGTTATGCCGATATTTTCCCATGTATGAACTGAACTTTGCCTGCCCGTTACTAATGCAATATTATCTCCTGTTATTAAATGTCTCATAATATTTTCTCTGGGATTCATGTGAAAGCCCTTTGAGTTGCCTGTATAATATGTGTATCTTACATCAAAGGGACGGTATTGATATTTTATAATATTAGTAAAATCAGGTTTTCGGGGTTTTCCGTTATTCGGCGCTAAATCTTTTTTTGCTAAATCAATTCTCCAGTCTCTGCTGTCACTTCCTAACTTAAATACTTCCCGTGCTTTTTCGTTTTCCAATGTTAAAAATTTATTTATCGTGTTTTCTAGTTCTTCCCTGCTGTTTTTAACAGTAAAATCATCGCGCCCTGTTTCAAGGCCTGATGAATATGTCATAAATAGTTCAGTAATGCCAAAAAAATCTTTATATTCTTTATTTTGTTTTACATTTTTTGGTATGAAGAAATAATGGGGGGCGGTTAATTTTAATTTTTTCCATTTAATACGGCTAATAGTATTGTTCAGCAAATATTCAAATTTTATGTTTCTATCTCCCTGTATTTCTGCATAATATACCTCTGCTAATGCGTTTCCCTTTTCCTTGTTGTTTTTAACAAATATATTTATGCTTACGCCTTTTTTTATGTTAAATACATTTTCGTCTTTAATTACAGCCGGTTTTGCCGAATCGCCATGAAGATTAAGTATATAAATTGTATCAAAGGTATTTAGCAAACTCCAGCGCATGCCCCGGAATATTAAATTGTCTAAAAAACCGTTGTTATTTATATATGCTAAAATGCCTTCTTTATATTTTTTTATTAAACTATGGCCATAGGCAATAAACTTAACATAATCGTCATTTAAGGGCTGTATGTTTTTTTCGTTTAATTTTTCAATTCCGCCCGGTTCTTTTTTGTAATCTAAATAAACTGTATCGTTAAACTTGTTTTTGCTTTCCACATTATACGGCGGATTGCCCAAAACAACCATAATCGGCATGTTTTTTTTGATTTTTTGCGCCGCTTTTGCTTCATCTGTCAGCCACCTAACAAGGCCTAAATCTTTAATTTCTTCTTTTGGCTCTTCTAATGTATTGGTCAAATAAATACCTAGCCGTTCATTGGCATCCGTTTTATGGAAGCCTGTCTCTTTCAGCTTCATGTCTGTTTTAAGGTGCGCAATGACGAAACTCGCCATCAGGTATTCAAATCCGTGTATCCTGGGAACAAGATGTTTCTCGCAATACCCCGGCCATATTCCTTGATTGGTTTTAAAATACGAATATATTTTATCTATAACTTCGCTTAAAAAGGTTCCTGTCCCAGTTGCAGGATCAAGTATTTGAACCTTGTGCAAATTTTCTTCTGTAATCGAATTGTCTGCAAGGCCATTTTTAATATTAAATTCAGATTTTAACAAACCGTCAATTGCATTTACAATGAACTTAACTACAGGCGAAGGCGTGTAATAAACGCCCCGTTCTTTTCTTGCGGTTTTATCGAATTCTTTTAGAAACGTTTCGTAAAAATGGATATACGGGTCTTTGTCTATATCGGCAAATTCTTTTTTAATTGCTTCTATGTCAACTGTATTAAACATATCGGCTATGGCATCAACAATCCAGACAATGCGGCTGTCCAAATCTGGCCCGACTATGTAATGGAAAAACCGTTTTAAGAAAGGGTTTGACTTTGGAATTAAATTCGCGGCGGACAGCCTTGTAAAGACATAATCATCGGTTTTGTATAATTTTGCCGCAAACAGTCCGTAAGCGATTGTCTGGGCGTATATGTCCGCAAACTGTTCTTCTGCAAGGTCGTGTATTAAATATTCCTTGAATACCGTTAACTGTTCAAACAGATTGCCGTTTTCATTATCGGAAACAGCCTCTTTTAATATTTCTGCAAGTAATTTTGTTTTGCCTGCCATTAGCCTGGCAAGCATTTCTGATTTATGTATTGTTCTGCCGTTATATGCAATAAATTGGTTTACCATGTCAATAAAATTATCAAACTCGTTTTTGTTTTCTATGATCCGCCCGTTCTTTTCTTCGGCTATTGTTACCGTGCAGGTTAAATTGCTGTCTTTATAATAGTGAAAATGTATGTAGTCGGTAATAAGCAAATTTCCAAGGGCTTCTCTGTATCTGGCAAATTGTTGGCTGTCCGCCTTGTTATTAATGCCTTTAGAGATGTCTTTTGCTTCTATAAAGCCAAGCGGAATATTGTTTTTAGAAATTACATAATCGGGGGCCCCGCAGGATATGTGTTTTGGTTCATTGGTAATGGACAGCCCTGTGGTTAGGTTGTCAAAAAGCGCTTTTAAGGCATGCCGGTAACTATGCTCTGTTGCATTGCCTTGCCGGTATATTGTATCTATTTCTATTATATAGTCAGATACATGTTTATGGTTGCTGTTCATAATTCCACAAGTCCGACAGGCTCCTAGTGTCCTGTAATATACTAATGACATAATAAATGTTTAGTTAATTCCTTATTACATAAGGAATTAACGATCTTTTAATTAAGTGATCTGAATATTACAGGACACTAG
>WRNF01000082.1 GCA_009776715.1 Treponema sp.
TAAACCCCACAATTAATAAACTTCCTTACAGAACGAACCTCACGCAAAGTTAGTAACACAAACATGATACGCCGCCCTTCAGGGCGGGGAGGTTCATAATTCCTGTCACTGCCTTTTATATCCTGTCCGCCGAACAGTCTTGCGGTATAAAATTCTGGGAGCCTGTCGGACTTGTAGAATTTTATGGTTAAAACCACAAAATTCTACGATTTTTGGGCTCCTTACGGAGTTTGAGAAGTAAAAATCGTGCTTTTGCACGATTTTTTGCATTGAATTGGACAAAGTCCGACAAACTCCTAGACGGATGGGTTCAAAAACATCGGGGTTAAGGCACATTTCCACATTTACCAGTTCGCCGTTTTCCGCCCTGCATTTTATGTCAAAGCGTATTTGCCTGTCCCGAACATTGTCTGCAGGCGGTTCGTTGGCAAGAATCGAGACGATGGAAACACCCCTTCCAATGAGTGCGGAAACGAGTCCGGAAAGGGCCCCTGTAGATTCCGGCGTATCCTTCGTAAAAACGGCCTTAAAAACATTGTCCATGCGTATGTCCAACGGATCATCATTTGGCTGGACATAAAAAAGCGGGTAGCGGTTCATATTTTTCCTCCTGGGGGAATTGATATTGTAGCTTGATACAGAGCTACACCCTATATATGGCGCGAACTGTAAAAATGCATTATGAAAATGATGATTTTACAGTAATTTTTTGCCTAAAAGAACGATTTTTCTTTTTACGTATGAATATTGCTTAAACATAGCATATTTTTCACTTGGATTAGACGGGTGCCAGGCACCATTTTTGGTACGGCTGCGGGTAGCGGATGGGACGAGAATGGGAGGGCAGTGATGCAAAAAAACGGCATTGCCTTTTTTTTGCAATGAGGAATTAGAAGTTAGGAGTGAGGAATATCATTATCGAAAGCATGGCGTTGTAACTACACGCTCAGATAACGGTGCCATTCCTAATTCCTGCTTTCTAATTCCTAATTTTCTCTGTGCCATTGGAGTTTGTAGGAAACCCCCTTTCTGGTATTATTTCACGCAGAAACGCAGAGATCGCAGAGAAGAAGAAATGGTATGAAAAAACAAGAAAAATCCGAATTTCCTAATAAATTTTATGAAATTTGTCTGAATTTCCTTGGAAAAACGATGCAATTTCATAGCTCTGCTCCGCGTCTTTGCGTCTCTGCGTGAGCTTCTTCTTCAAAAAGGTATCGCAATGGTGTCAATCACCGAAAACCTCTGGTTTTATTCTGGTATTTTCTTTTGGTTTTTACAAAGTCTTGGTAAGCTGACCACACTTGGGGATTGGGCGGTTGCCCTGCATATGTACACAGTACTTATTGACTTTTTTTGCATATGTACATAATAATAATTAATATGGCACAAACTTTAACAATTACCGTTGACGATGCGGTATATAATTCATTAAAACCGTATATAGAACAACAAACTATAGATAATTTTATTTCGGCAGTAATAAAAAGTAATTTGTCGTCAAAGCAAGTTTTAAATTCCGATATAAAAAATTTCAGGGGATCCTTACATCAGATAGATACTTTGGATATTCGGGAAGAAGACGATAGAGTTATAATTATGCTATGAGTATTATTACTTATATGCAATCTGGCAAAGTTATTTCGCTTGATTCTAATTTAAGTCTTTTATAAGGTTAACGATACAGAAAAGTAAATAGACGTTTACCGTATTTTAAGGGCTTCATGGGATTTACAAAAACATTTATAGGTAACCCGAAAGAGATCGCCGCGCTTCATTCTTTTTCCCACCGTTCATCTGCTTCAAAAAACCACTTTTGGTCTTCAAATACATCCATTGCTTCGATATTAATCCTTTCAAAATTACGTTCAATATATTCTGCCTCTTCCTCCGCTGTCAATTTTTTCTTGCCAGGTATTGAGGATTCTGCCTTGACGGGGAATTGGATAATTACATCTTGCTTCCCTGTTGGCACTTCGAGCGGAACTTTGATTGTCAACTACCGATTTTCAGGTATTTCTACAGTTTGCGGTAAGATCATGAGGCAAACATACCATGGAAAAGAGGAAATATCAACTGGTTGCTGGTACAGAAAAAGGTTTCACCTCTGTGTAAATCTGTGGAAATCCGTGCTAATCCGTGGCTTTTTAACTATAGCTTCAAAAGTTACCAAAGAGATGGTTCGCTGCAGGCGTAGCGGCTTGTCTTTACTTTCCCCTGAAAAATTCCCTTGCCGTGTTGATAAAATTGCAGTACATTTAAACTATGGCGAAAGTATGCCTCTGTTTATCTGCGGACACAATAGACAAAAATCTGGAATTGCTGACAAAATACAGCAAGTATGCCGACATCGCAGAATTAAGAGTTGATTGTCTTAAACCGGATGAGCGCTTTTTAATACGTAATTTTCCTCAATTAGCCGATATTCCTGTTATTCTCACTATCCGCAGGGACATTGACGGCGGATATTTTAATTCCGGCGAAGGAGCCCGCATCAATTTAATGGCAAAGGGTTTGGCTTTTGCAGATGCAGACAGGCGGCGTAATTATGCGTATGTTGATATTGAAGAAGACCTAAATGTTCCAAACCTTGAAGAAGCAGCCCGTACATTCGGAACAAGAATTATCCGTTCTTACCATGACAGAAAAAACACAGGCATTGATCTGTCCGCAAAAATTTGCTCAATGCAGCGTTCCGGAGATGAGATAGTAAAAATTGCCGTAAACGTAAATTCAACCGCTGATGTTATCAATCTCCTGGAAGCAGGAAAAGGCATTGCCAAACAAGATAAAATTCTCATTGCAATGGGGCATTACGGTGTTTACAGCAGAATACTTTCGGAACAATTTGGTTCGTATCTGTGTTATTCAAGCATTCTGGAAGAACCGGATGCAATTCCCGCAGCGCCAGGCCAGATAGACATTAGGGAACTTGTCAATTTATATAATTTCCGGAATATTAAAAAAGAAACAAAAATATTCGGAATTGTGGGCAACCCGCTTACGGCAACAAGCAGTCCATTTTTTTTTAATACTATTTTTAACATGGAAGGAATCAATGCCGTGTATGTGCCGTTTCCCTCAGATTCATTGGATGATTTTTTCAAACTGGCAGAGGAATTAAATGTTTCAGGGCTTACCATAACAGTTCCTTACAAGGAAAAAATAATTTCCATGTTAAACGAAAAGTCTCTGGAAGTAGAAGCTATCGGAGTATGCAATAGCATTAAGCGCAGTCAGAACGGCTGGTACGGAATAAATACCGATGTGCAGGGATTTTCCGGCACGCTGCTGGAATTTCTAAACAGGCAGAACCTTAAACGGATGCGGGCAACAATTATCGGAGCCGGAGGAGCCGCAAAGTCTGCCGCTTTCGAGCTGCATCGTTTGGGCGCTAAAGCATTGATATTAAACCGCACTGAACATAAAGCCCGCAGCATTGCTGTTCCGTATGAATTTGCATGGAACTGCCTTGACAAACACGGCATGGAGATGATGAATAAGTACCGAGACATTATCATCCAGGCAAGTTCGGCAGGAATGACAGGATCTGACTGTGAAGATCCCGCGCCAATGTATAATTTTCACGGAAAGGAACAGGTGATGGACATTGTATCCAATCCAAAAATAACACATTTTTTAAAAAGAGCATCGGATGCGGGTTGCAAAATAATCAACGGATATGATATGCTGATAAGACAGGCTCAGTATCAATATTTGCATTTTATTGGTAGAGAATTTCCAAGGCACTTGTTGTCACGGGTACACTTAGAAAAAGAATAGTATTTTTACTAAAATTAGTCTAACGGATAATCAAGATGGATATAGAACTTTCACCGGAAACTGTGAGAAAAATGAAGGAAAATGCCGGCGTAACTGCAGCAGATGCTCTGGTAAAGAGCGGCATGAAATTGGGGCTTGGAACCGGTTCCACTGCCGTTTATGTAATTCGCAGGATAGGGAAACTGCTGGCTCAGGGGGATTTACGTGATATTTGCGCTTTTGCTACCAGTTTTCATACGGAAATTGAATGTGAAAAGCAGAATATCCCTTTTTACCCCTTGAATTCCAAAGAATTATCCGGCTGCCTTGACTTGACTATTGACGGCGCAGACGAAATTGATCCGCAGAACCGTATTGTCAAAGGCGGCGGCGGAGCGCTTTTGCTGGAAAAGATAGCCGCTTACAGCTCTGCCGCTTATGCAGTGGTGGCAGATGAATCAAAGAGAACTGAAAATTTAGGCATGGGTTTTCCTGTTTCTGTTGAAGTTCTTTCGCCTGCACGGGCTTTTGTATTCAAAGCGCTGCAGAAGCTTGATGCCAGAGTAACATTGAGAGAAATGCAGAATAAAACCGGCCTGGTTATTACAGAGCACGGCAACCTGCTTTTGGATATTTGTTTTAACTCNCCGGTTGATCCTGTAGAGATGGAACATAAAATAAATATGATTCCGGGAGTAATAGAGAACGGTTTTTTTACGCAAAAACACCCNGTTGTTTATATTGGCCGTTCAGACGGAACCATTGAAATTAGGTAATTGATTAGAGTATGGAGGAAAAAAATGAAAGAAGATGTAAAAGAAATTGCCGATAGGGTACGGGTTCTTCGCGAAATTGAGAATATTTCTGCAAAAGATTTTGCCGAAGAATTAAAATTTGATCCTGCTGAATACGATGCATGGGAATCTGGCGAAAAGGAATTTCCTGTTGGAGTGCTTGTGGAAATTGCTAGCCGTTTTAATGTTGATCTTTCGGAATTAATTACCGGTGCAACACCTAAACTTAAAACATATTGCCTTACCAGGGCAGGACAGGCTCCGGAGGTAAGCCGGCGTCCAATGTATGCTTACTGGAACCTTGCCTACAATTTTCACCGGAAAAAAGGCGAACCCTTTATTGTTGAGGCATCGGCTGAAACTGAGGGCAAGCCAATCAGCATTAATACCCATCCGGGGCAGGAATTTAATTATGTGCTGGAAGGCAATCTGCTTATTTCGATTGGCGGCCACGACATTGAACTGGGCCCTGGGGACTGTGTGTATTACGATTCCCAGGAACCGCATGGAATGAAAGCGCTTGGCGGAAAAGCCGCCCGGTTTTTAGCTTTTGTGGTTTAAAAAACCTCATTTTAACGGAGAAACAATAAATGGAATTACTAAAGAAATTTTTACCAAGAACAGAATTTAACAGTTATGAAGATTTTTATGCAAATTTTTCAATACATACCCCTGATAATTTTAATTTCGCATACGATGTGATTGATGTATTGGCCGCTGAAAAGGGCAGCGAACGGGCGCTTGTTTGGTGTGACGAAAAAGGAGCGGAAGCTGTTTTTACCTTTGCAGAAATAAAAACATTAACGGACAAAGCGGCTAACATATTACAGGCTGCCGGAATTGGAAAAGGCGATCCGGTAATGCTTATTCTAAAACGGCGCTGGCAGTACTGGCCTGTTCTGCTGGCTTTGCATAAACTGGGTGCCATCGCCATACCTGCGACTCATCTTTTAACCGTGAAGGACATTGTGTACCGCTGCCAGGCAGCCAGCATTGCCGGCATTGTCTGCGTGGACGATACCGATTTAATGTGCCGGGTTGACGAAGCGGAAATTAAGCTTAAACAAAGTGCGCCGGAAGAAAATTTTTTGCGGTATAAGGCATTTATCCGGTCAGTGCATAATCCCGAAGATTTTAACCCTGTTTCACCTAACAATGCCGGCAAGACGGAAATAGGCTGGGCGGATTTTAGCCGCATGATGGACAAAGCGCCTGAAAAATTCAGCCGGTTGGAAAACGTAAACAGCAATAGCGACATTATGCTTTTGTATTTTACTTCCGGCACCACTGGGATGCCAAAAATGGTACGGCACAACTTTACTTATCCCCTGGGGCATATTGCAACAGCAAAATATTGGCACCAGGTTTTTCCCGGCGGCCTGCACCTAACGGTTGCAGATACCGGATGGGCGAAAGCAGCCTGGGGAAAAATTTACGGTCAATGGATGTGCGAATCAGCAATCTTTGTATATGACTACGACCGTTTTGTGCCTTCTGCCATGCTTGAAATTATCAGCAAATACCGGCTAACCAGTTTTTGCGCTCCGCCTACATTATACCGGTTCTTTATAAAAGAGGATTTAAAAAAATATGATTTTTCCGCATTGCAGCAAGCAACCATTGCAGGCGAACCTTTAAATCCGGAAATTTACGAACAATTTCTCGCCGCCACGGGGATGAAATTACGGGAATGTTTCGGGCAGACCGAACTTACCGTTACCCTTTGCACATGGCCCTGGCTGGAACCTAAGCCGGGTTCAATGGGAAAACCGGCGCCTGGCTATGACATTGATCTTCTCCGCGAAGACGGCTCTTCCTGCAACATGGGCGAGGAAGGGCAAATTGTTGTCCGCACCGATAAGCGAATGCCCTGGGGAATGTTTGGAGGGTATTACCGCGATGACCAGCGGACAGAAACCGTATGGCATAACGATGTCTATTATACCGGCGATGTCGCATGGAAAGACGAGGATGGGTATTACTGGTTTGTAGGCCGTACCGATGATGTAATAAAAAGTTCAGGCTACCGCATAGGCCCCTTTGAAGTAGAAAGCGCCCTGCTGGAACATCCCGGCGTGCTTGAATGCGCCATTACCGGCGTTCCCGATCCCGTTCGCGGCGCTGTGGTAAAGGCCACAGTGGTGCTTGCAAAAGGGTATACCGCATCCGAGGAGCTTAAACTAGAAATGCAAAACCACGTTAAAAAAACAACAGCGCCTTACAAGTATCCCCGCATCATTGAATTTGTTAGTGAACTGCCTAAAACAATCAGCGGAAAAATTCGCCGTGTGCAAATTCGCGAAGAAGATATTATATGCCATTAAAACGGCATATACCAATGCGATGTGCGACATTAAAACGGCATATTCCAGTGCGAGGCGCGACATTAAAGCGTCGCACATCTCCAAATAATTGACAGGATTTTGTCTCTTGTAAAGCCCCCGCGTTGCTGCACCGCGAACTATCTCTTTGGTAACTTGTGAATAGGGAACAGGGTGGGGGGCAGGGATCGGGGCGCTCGGAATTGCAGCCGTATGGCTGAAGATGAGAAAAACTAACACGGCGTGGCGCACAGTAAAAGCTAACAAGACGGTAAACTTTCTTTCCAACGGCGGGACTCCCGCTCCCGTCCAGCAGGTGGTTGCAATGGGCGGGAATGTAAGCGAGATTGAAATCAGCCATGAATACTATACCTTTGACGGCTGGTACACCGATTCCGTTTACACCGAGATTGATAAATGGACTCTTGCCAGCGACAAGGTTACAAGCAACCTTAACCTGTATGCGAAATGGTACATAGATGTTGATCAGGAACTGTTCGATCCCGGGACCTATGTACTTAGATATGATGGTAAGTTTGTTTTGAAAGAAGAAGTTGAGCCGGAAGATGTTTTTAAGGCAAAAGAGATACACATTGATACTCTGCAGCTTGTCGGCGGCGGCTGCGGCGGGGGTGGCGCAGGTTCCGGTGGTTATGATTGGGGCCAGGAC
>WRNF01000083.1 GCA_009776715.1 Treponema sp.
AATGCCATTGCTCAGCAAAGCCGATGCCGCGCTGCTTTCCGCGCTTCAGATTGATCCTCAGCCGCTAAATGGAAAAAGCGGCTTTTCATACACAGAAGACACGCCTTCAAGCGGTTCGGGTTTTATTGATGCCTGGCGCAACTGGGAACGCTGCTTCCGGCTTAATCTTGCCAGGCTCCGTTTTTCCAGGGTAAAACGTGAGGGAGCGGCCCCTGTTGAAGCGCCCGGCTTCCCCATCGACGCTGCGGCCCTTGCCGCAAAAGCCATGCAGGAAAGCCCCCTGGATGCAGAAAACCTTATTGACAGGGCCCGTTGGGATGCCATTGAAGGAATGCAAGGAATAAACTATTTTCACCGGAATGTAATTTTTGCCTATCTGCTCAAGCTGATGATTCTTGAACGGCAGGCTTCATTTCAGGCAGAAACTGGTTTTTCAGAATATCAGTCGCTCTACGCTTCCATTTTGGAACAGTCGGGTACATTTACTGCGGGAGATTTTAAATGATCGGTACAAAAGGAACGGTAGTAGCCGTTAATGGCAATATGGTAAGCGTCCGTTTTAACGGCGCTGTTTCCATGAACGAGGTCGGTTATGTTAAAGTTGCCGACAAACGGTTAAAAAGCGAAGTCATTCGGATTCGCGGCGAAATCTGTCAATTGCAGGTTTTCGAGATTACCAAGGGCATTACTGTAGGCGATGCGGTGGAATTTACCGGAGACATGCTGGCAGTGGAACTGGGGCCGGGCCTTTTAGGCCAGGTGTACGACGGCCTGCAAAACCCTCTGCCCCAGCTTGCCGCAGCCGCAGGGTTCTTCCTTGAAAGGGGCGTGTACCTTGATCCGCTGCCTGCTGACAAGAAATGGGACTTTAGCCCTTCTGTCAAAGCGGGCGATACGGTCGAGCGCGCCGATACATTGGGAACCGTTCCCGAAGGGGCTTTTTCCCACCGGATAATGGTGCCCTTTGGGTTATTGGGCAAATTCACTGTTTCCAAAATTAAAAAGGCGGGCGCTTACACATTAAAAGATACCATTGCAGAATTAAAGGACCAAAAAGGGAAAACGATTCCGGTAACTTTAAGTTTCCGCTGGCCGGTAAAACGCGCCGTCGACTGCTTTGAAGAACGGCTCAAACCGAATGAGCCTATGGTAACAAGGGTCAGGCTTATCGACACATTTTTCCCCGTGGCGCGCGGCGGCACCTATTGCATACCCGGACCCTTCGGCGCCGGAAAAACAGTGCTGCAGCAGATAACCAGCCGTTTTGCCGATGTCGATATTGTCATTGTCGCAGCCTGCGGCGAGCGCGCCGGCGAAGTGGTAGAAACCCTCAAAGAATTCCCCGAACTTATCGATGAAAATACCGGCCGTTCCCTTATGGAACGGACCATTATTATCTGCAACACATCTTCCATGCCCGTTGCAGCGCGCGAGGCTTCGGTGTACACCGCAGTAACCCTTGCGGAATATTACCGGCAAATGGGGCTTAACGTTCTTCTGTTGGCCGATTCGACCAGCCGCTGGGCGCAGGCCATGCGCGAAATGTCAGGCCGCCTGGAGGAAATTCCCGGGGAAGAGGCTTTCCCCGCATACCTTGAATCGACCATTGCCAGCTTTTACGAAAGGGCGGGCATTGTGCGGCTTAAGGACGGCAGCATAGGCTCTGTTACCATTGGCGGCACGGTAAGCCCGGCGGGCGGCAACTTTGAAGAACCGGTAACCCAGGCAACATTAAAGGTGGTCGGCGCTTTCCACGGCCTTTCCCGCGAACGTTCCGATGCCCGCAAATTTCCCGCCATTCATCCAATGGATTCATGGTCAAAATACAAGGGAATTATTGATGCGGAAAAAGTCGGATACGCCCATACTTTTATGCGCCGGGGAGCGGAAGTGGAACAAATGATGAAAGTAGTCGGCGAGGAAGGCACCAGCATCGAAGACTATGTGGTCTACCTTAAAGGCGAACTTATCGATTCGGTATATTTCCAGCAGAATTCATTCGACGAGGTAGATGCCGCAGTAAAACCGGAACGGCAAATGTACACATTTGCAAAACTGCTTGCCATACTAGCATCACAGTTTAGTTTTCCCGATAAAAACGAAGCCCGCATATGGTTCAGCCGGCTCAGGCAGAAATTCCTGGATTACAACGGCTCCAAATGGCAGGATTCCCGCTTCAAGGCCCTTGAAAAAGAAATTGAAGACACGGTGAAAAATCAATCACAAGGCGTGGATAAGGCCGCCGAGAAATTTTTGGTATAGGACGGAAAAGAGGTTAACAATATGAAAAAGGTATATAGCAAGATTGAATCCATTACGGGAAGCGTCATTACTGTAAAGGCAGAAGGCATACGTTACGGCGACCTTGCGGAAGTTGACACTGTTTTTGGCACTTCGCTTGCCGAGGTGAACCGGCTGCAGGACGACCTTGTTTCACTCCAGGTTTTTACCGGGGGCCGCGGCATTTCCACCGGCGACACCATCCGGTTTTTAGGGCGGCCTATGCAGGTGCCGTTTTCAGAAAACCTTTTGGGGCGGGTCTTTTCCGGATCGGGCAAACCGCGGGACAAAGGGCCGGCTTTGCATGAAAACATGATCCCCATTGGCGGGCCGTCGGTTAATCCTTCCGAGCGCATCATCCCCCGAAAGATGATCCGCACCGGCATCCCCATGATCGACCTGTTCAACACACTGGTGGTTTCCCAAAAGCTGCCTATTTTCTCTGTTTCAGGCGAGCCTTACAACGAACTGCTGGCGCGCATTGCCATGCAGGCCGAAGTAGACGTTATCGTCCTGGGCGGCATGGGTTTGAAGTATGACGATTACCTTACCTTCAAAGAAACGCTGGAAAATGCCGGTGCGCTTGCCCGCACGGTAATGTTTATGCACACCGCCAGCGACCCCACCGTTGAATGCCTAATGATTCCCGATATGTCCCTTGCCGTCGCCGAGCAGTTTGCCCTCCAGGGCAAAGACGTGCTGGTGCTGTTAACCGACATGACTAACTTTGCCGATGCAATGAAGGAAATATCTATTATTCAGGAACAGGTGCCCAGCAACCGCGGTTATCCGGGTGATCTGTACAGCCAGCTTGCCAGCCGTTATGAAAAGGCGGTCGATTTTGACACTGCCGGTTCCATAACCGTTTTGGGCGTTACCACCATGCCCGGCGACGATGTAACGCACCCCGTGCCGGACAATACCGGCTACATTACCGAAGGCCAGTATTACCTTAAAAACGGGCGCATAGAGCCTTTCGGTTCGTTAAGCCGCCTGAAACAGCAGGTTAACGGAAAAACACGCGCCGATCACCGCGCCATAATGGACGGCATGATTAAGCTCTATGCGGCATTTAAGGATACCCTGGAAAAAAAGGCCATGGGTTTTATTATGTCCGCATGGGACGAGAAACTTCTTAAATACGGCGAAATGTTTGAAAAAAAGATGATGGATCTTTCGGTTAACATTCCTCTGGAAAAGGCATTGGACCTTGGATGGGAAATTTTGGCCGAATGTTTCAACCCGGAGGACACCGGCCTGCGGACTGAACTAATCAGCAAATTCTGGCCAAAGAAAAATTAAGGATCAGGCATGGCAAAAATTAAGCTCACCAAAAACGAGCTGAAAAAACAGAAAGATTCGCTTAAAATGTTCCAGCGTTATTTGCCTACGCTGGTGCTAAAAAAACAGCAGCTCCAGGGAGAAATCAGGCTGACCGAGCTTAGGCTAAAAGAACTGGAAACCGAAAAAAAAATTGCCTTTGAATCTATTAAAACATGGATTGCCGTATTCGCTGAAAAAAATATTTTTACCGCGGATATGCTTTCAGTATCTCAATTTAAAACATCCCTGGGAAATATCGCCGGCGTGGCCATTCCTGTTTTTGACGGCGCTGAATTTACCGTCTCCCCCTACGACCTTGCCCGTACCCCGCTTTGGCTTGATCAGGCTGTTGAAAAATTGAAACATCTGCTTCTGCTTGATCTTGAAACAATGGTAGTGGATAAACAGCGCAAACTGCTTGACCGTGAATTGCGCCTGACAACACAGCGGGTAAATTTATTTGAAAAAGTAAAAATCCCCGAAACAAAAGGGCATATAAAAAAGATACAGGTGTATCTTGGAGATCAGCAAACATCCGCCGTTGTNCGCGGAAAAATTGCAAAATCCGGACTGGAGAAGGCNAAAAAATGATTTTTACCCGGTTNGAAAAAAATGAAAGGAGGTTCTCCCCGTGATTGTACCCATGAAAAAAGTGTGCCTTGTGGTGCAGGATAAATACCGGGAAGATTCCCTTAAAAAACTGAGGAGCCTGGGAGTGCTGCATCTGGAAAACCAGAATGTTTCCTCCGATCCGCTTTCAAAGCTTTTGGAAAAGAAAAATAAAATTGANAATGCTATTGGCATTCTTCGTCCGTACGCAATCAAGAAAAAGAAAGTAAAAGAGCAAACTGCCGNTTACGATAAGAAAGCNGCCCCNCGGTACAGGCGCGCAAGCGATTTTTTAACTCCAGACGGAGTGCCTTTTTCAACAGAAGCNGTAGACGGCGGCAGATCGGATTTAGCNACTGCNGTATTAAGTTATGTTGANAAACGAAAAAACCTGAATGACCGCATAGCCGNGTTAATGAAAGAAAGAAGCCGCATTAAGGAATGGGGGGATTTTAACCCAAAGGATTTTTCCCTGCTGCANGANAAAGGGCTAAAACTGTTCCTGTATAAAATTCCCAATACCACTTTTGCGGCCATTAGCAAGGACATTGAATATGTTTTNCTTGGATATACCAGCAATGCAGTGTACATTGCCGTTCTTAATAATGAAATATCCGGTGAAACGCCCTTTGCCCTTCCCGATATGCCCTTACATGAAATTGACAGCCTTATCCTGAACTGTAAAAATGAATTGGAGCATATAGAAAAACTGTTTGATTCNTTTGCAGGCAGAATTCCAGTGCTGGATGCAGAGATAAAACAACTGCTTAAAGAGATTGAATTTGAAAAAGCACAGGCGGCAATGAATGTATCGGATGCATTGCCTGCGGAATCCGCCGTATCCTGGATAAGCGGTTTTGTGCCGTCTGATACATTGGGACAACTTAAGCGTGGCGCCGCCGAAAATAACTGGGCACTGGCCATTGACGATCCGGGCGAAGACGATTTTGTTCCAACCAAATTAAAAAACAACCGTTTTGCCGGTTTAATAAAACCGCTTACCGGTTTCCTTGACGTAGTGCCCGGTTACAATGAAGTTGACATTTCCGGCTGGTTCCTTTTCTTTTTCCTTATTTTCTTCGGAATGATATTTGGCGATGCCGGTTACGGCGCGTTATTTGTAATAATTGCGTTGCTGGGATTTGCCAAAACCGCAAAAAAAGGAGTGCCTCCGATACTAAAACTTCTTTTAATACTGGGAATTTCAAACTTTCTATGGGGCGTCTTTACCTGCAGTTGGCTTGGAATACCGGTAAAATATCTTCCGCAATTTTTACATTCAATTTCGCTTCCGCCAATATCCAATGTTACTGCAAGTTTGAAGGAAGGCGGAAATGAAATTGTCCAGCAAAACCTTATGATATTCTGTTTTACCCTTGCTTTATTGCAGCTTTCCATTGGGCATGTCATTGCATTAATGCGCCTTAGAACCCTAAAAATACTTGCAGAACTGGGTTCCTTGTCTATGATCATCGGCATGTACGGCGTGGTGCTGTTTCTTATTGCCAAAGTTGATGCATTGCCCCTGCTGCCCTTTGTGTACGGGCTGGGCATAGGATTTGTTATTAACTTTATGTTTGCCAATTATGAGGGAAGTTTAACCGGGTCTGTTTTGGACAGCCTTAAAAATATTATTTCAGTGGTGTTAAATATAGCCAATGTGTTTTCTGACATAATGTCCTATATTAGGCTCTGGGCGGTCGGCCTTGCCGGGGCTGCAATAGCAAACACGGTTAATACAATGGCGGCGGATATTGCCGGTTTAACTGTTGCACTGCAATTTATTATTTATTTAATGGTTGTTGTGCTTTTGGTATTTGGCCACGGATTAAACCTTATCCTTAACGCGCTTTCGGTATTGGTTCACGGGGTACGCCTAAATACCCTGGAATTTTCAGGCCATGTCGGTCTTACATGGGCAGGCACCGCTTATAAACCGTTTTCGGAAAAGAAAGATTAAGAAAACGCTGATGCTTTTTTTCAGCGGTTCATTAGATGATAATTTTTGGGTTGCTTTGCAATCCATATTTTAGAAAGACTGAGGAGATACAGATGAATTTAGGATTACTTGGCGCGGGCATTGTTATGGGCCTTTCTGCGGTTGGTTCTGCTATCGGAATTGCCATTGCCGGGCAGGGAGTAATTGGGGCATGGAAAAAATGTTATGCCGCCAACAAACCGGCGCCCATGACCCTGCTTGCTTTTGCCGGCGCTCCCCTTACCCAGACCTTTTATGGTTTTATTTTAGGTTTCGTTTTTATGATGGGTCCCGCCTTAGAGAACGGTTTTATTGAAAGCGGAAAAGAAATGCTCTATCTTGGCATTGGCATTGCTTCCGGTTTAGCCATTTGTTTTTCTGCCATTGCGCAAGGCATGGCAGGAGCAGCCGGTGCAGACGCTACCGGAGAAACCGGAAAAGGCTTTGTGAACTACATGATGGTTGTTGGCATCTGTGAAACCGTTGCCATTTTTGCAATGGTTCTCTCGATGATCAACCTATAGAAAGAGAGCATTTTTTCTGATTTGTGTCCCAATTGTCAAGAAAGATAACAATAGGGGGCTGTGACGGCGGCGGGCATATTGCAGCCCTAACAATAGGGGGCGGTTTTCCTGTGCTTCTACAGACCATGTGGAAAGACCGCCTGGATATATTGAATTTACAGGAAACAGCGGAACGCATAGAAAGCCTTTCCGGCATTGGCTGCGGTTTAATGCGTTTTGCCGTTCCCGATATGCAAGCTGCCGAAGCATTGGGCCGCCTGGCTCAAATGGTTTCCATGCCTTTAATTGCCGATATACATTTTGACCATACATTAGCCCTTCGCTGCATGGACTTTCCCGTTGCAAAAATTCGCATTAATCCAGGCAATATCCGCAGCGGTGCCGGCGGCAACGACAATGTCAGGGCAGTGGTTGAAAAAGCTGCGGAAAAAGGCATTGCTGTACGCATTGGCGTAAACGCAGGGAGTTTGCCCCTGGATCTCCGCCGGCAGGCGGCTCAGGGCATGGGAGGCACAGACATCCGGGCCAGGGCCTTGGTCGAAGCGGCAGAAAGAGAATTAGAAATTTTCGATAAATTGGGCATCCCTAACCTTTTAGTGTCAATGAAAGCGTCCGGAATTGCCGATACTATAATAGCAAATAGAATTTTTTCTGCAAGGAACGATGTGCCTTTGCACATTGGCATTACCGAGGCAGGGCCGCTTGTTGAGGGCATTGCGCGCAGCAGCGCCGCGCTTTCACTGCTGCTCTCTGAAGGAATAGGGGACACCATACGGATTTCCCTAAGCGACAGCATGGAAAGCGAGCTTATTGCGGCAAAGGAAATTT